>CAYMMC010000705.1:0-1947 GCA_964391125.1 uncultured Akkermansia sp. | reverse complement strand
CCCCCGACCGGCCCTTCGACATCGTCGGCGTCGTCGCCCCGCCCGGCGGGGAGTTCCAGGAGCCGGTGCCCTCCCACATGCCGGTGATGGGGTCCTACGAATCGCTCGAGACCCTCCTCCAGCTCGGGGTCTGCCAGATGGTCGTCGTGGCCGACGACGCGCTGAAGTCGGGGACGCTGATGCGCATCGCCTCGATCTGCGAGAAGGAGATGGTCGAATTCAAGCTCGTTCCGACCTGCTTCCAGGTGCTGCTGAGCGGGCTGCATCTCGAATCGGTCGGGGGCATCCCCATCCTCGGGATTTCCCGACTGCCGCTGCACTCGACCGCCAACCGCTACGTGAAGCGCTTCGTCGACATTGTCGGAGGGCTCGTCGGGCTGGCGCTCGCCTCGCCGGTGATCGCGGTCTTCGGGCTGCTCATCCATCGCGAAAGCCCCGGCCCCATCTTCTACCGCCAGCGCCGCCTCGGGGCGAACGGGAAGACCTTCGACATGATCAAGCTGCGCAGCATGAAGCTCGACGCCGAGAAGGCCGGCGTGGGCTGGACGGTGAAGGACGATCCCCGCTGCCTCCGCGTCGGGGCCTTCATGCGCCGGTGGAACATCGACGAGATCCCGCAGTTCTGGAACGTGCTCAAGGGCGACATGAGCCTCGTCGGCCCCCGCCCCGAGCGCCCCGAGCTGATCGAGCAGTTCAAGGAGGAGATCCCGCACTACAACGCGCGCCACCACATCAAGCCGGGCATCACCGGCTGGGCCCAGGTGAACGGCCTGCGCGGCGACACCGACCTCTCCGAGCGGGTCCGCTTCGACCTCCACTACATCGAGAACTGGAACGTGCTCCTCGACTTCCAGATCATGTTCCTCACCTTCGTGAAGCGGGAGGGGGCCTGCTAGGGTTGTCAGAATTTGAAATGAGAGAGGGTTCGCGATCCGTGGCATGGGCATCCTGCCCGTGGGCGTCAGGAAAGGGGATCTGCAGGGCGGTCGCCCCGGCTGCCTCCCGGAAACCCGGAAGCCGAAGCCTCCCGTTGCAGCGCCGGGGCTTGGGAAAGCCCCGTTCCTTGAGGCCCCGCGTCCGTCCGGGAGAACCAAGGAAGGGCGCTTTCCCAAGCGCCCGCGTAAGCCCGGTCCATCCACCATCCACCATCCACCCTCGACTCCCCTGAACCTCCTCCGACAGGCCCTCGCCAACGATCAGGCCGAGATCGACGCGCCGCCCGCGGCCTCCCTGCGGTGGTTCCGCTGGCTCTTCGTCGCCTTCCTCTTCTCCTTCGTCTTCGACTACAAGTCGCCCGATCTCGAGTTCGGCGCCGTCTCGACGGGCGGTTCCCCCGCCCAATACGCCTTTCTCGGCATCGCGATGCTCTCGGGCGGAACGGCGACCCTGTTGGGCGCGAGGCATCTGCTGGTCCGCCCCGGCGTCCATCTCGTGCTGCTCTGGTGGGGCTACGTCGCCATGGCCCTCGCCGTCGCCTTCCTCTGGGGGAACGAGCCGGGCCGCATCCTGCGCCTCGCCATCCCGCTCCTCCTCGTCGGCTTCGGGCTGAACGCCACCCTCGTGGTCGCCGCCTGCGGCATGAGGGCGGGGGAGGCGGTGCGCTGGTTTCTCGCCGCCGCGCTCGCCAACGTGGTCTGGCGCTTCGTCTTCGGAGCCGTCGCGTCCGACACGCCGCTCTCGGAGATCCGCATGGAGATCCTCAGTCCGGCGATCGGCTTCCTCTTCGCCTGGGCCGGCTGCTCCTTCCTCCTCCGGCGCCGCTTCACCTGGTGGAGCCTCGTCGTCCTCGGCATCCCGCTCGCCGTCGCCGCGATCTCGGTGACGAGGAGCCTCGCCCTGCCCCTGGTGGTCTCCTTCGTCACGGCCGGATTCTGTCTCGTCCTCGCCATGCTCTGGCGCATGCACGACCTCCGCTTTCCCCTGCGCAAGATCGGCCCGCTGGCCACA
>CAYMMC010000704.1:0-1951 GCA_964391125.1 uncultured Akkermansia sp. | reverse complement strand
ATGACGTGATGGAGGGCTCCCCCGCACTCGATGCGGACCTGGCGCGGCATGGGGGAACATTGTCCTGTCTTGGGTCTTGTCCAATACGGAATTCGTTCCCCGTTTCTTCATGTGATCTGGCCCGAATGGCACGGACTTAAGCGAATTTTCGGGCTGATCGGAGTCCTGTAGCCGAGCTCATTGACCTCGGTCGAGCGTCGGACGGACGTCCGATCCGCGGTCGATGACCGCGGCTACAGGCGCTGGCGCGTTTCTCGGACGACTCCTGGTTTCACCGAAAAACCGCCTTAATCCCGTGTCGTTCTTATCTGGCCCCGTATCCTGCCCCCTGCGATTTGATCGCCCGCTCCAGTGCATCGAGAGGACTCGTCACCCCCAACCCGTTGGCGTCCATCACCACATGCAGGTAGATCTCCGTCGTCGTGATGTCGTCGTGGCCGAGCAGTTCCTGGATGGTCCTCAGGTCGGTACCCGCTTCGAGCAGGTGCGTTGCGAAAGAGTGACGCAGCGCGTGGCTCGTCACCCGCTTCTCGATGCCAGCTGCCGAAGCGGCTCGCTTGAGCGCTTCGTTGTAGACCTTGCCAAGTAGATGATGCCGGCGCCGGCTCTTGGTCTCGGGATCGACCGATAGCTGCTTCGCCGGGAAGATCCAAAACCACTCGAAGCTCTCCGCCGCCCTGCGGAACTTCCTCGCCAAGGCCCCTGGCAAATGGACCCCGGCCACTCCGGCATGCCGATCCGCGAGCCAGACCGCCCGAGCGATTTCGATCTGGGCCGCCACCGCCGCCCGCAGGCGCTGCGGTAGGACCGTCATGCGGTCCTTGTCCCCCTTGCCCTGCCTTACCGTCACCGTGCCGCGATCCAGATCGATGTCCTTGATCCGCAAGCGCACCAGCTCCGAAAGACGCAGACCCGTGCCGTATTGCAGCCGCGCCGCCAAACCGCAGCGGGAACGCCCCTCCCCGCGCTCGTCCACCTTTTCGATCAAACGCTGCGTTTCGCCCGTCGAGAGAACCACGGGAATCCTGCTGCTGCTCTTTTTCAGTTTGATGCCGAACACCGGTTCCTCCATCCCGCAGACATGCTTGAAGAAGAAGGCGACGGCGTTCAGTGCCTGCTTCTGCGTCGCGTAAGCGCAATCCTCGTCCTCCACGATCGAGGTCAGGAAGCGCGTCGCGGTCTCCTCGCGAATCACCTCCCCCTCGTCCCCCGCGAAGCTCGCGTAGCGTGCCGCCCACATGCCGTAGCACCGCTTCGTCCGCAGGGCCAAACCCCGCCGCGAGCCCGCCGAGTTCACCGCCGCGCGGACTCTCTCCGCTAGGCTGCGGTGGTCGGCCCCGGCCACCGCGCAGGCCTTCAGCCAGTCGAGGCACCATTTCACCGCGTCCTCCCATTGCTCCAGCTGCCAAGGCTCGCGCCTTCTGCCTTCCCGAAGCACCTCCCGACGCCAAAAGGCCCGAGCCGCCTCGCGTCCGGCCGGAAGCTCCTGGCGGAGGCGGAAGCTCTCGAACCACTCCAGAACCAGAAGAAACCCCGAGCGCTCGCGATCCGTGAGCCCGCGATAGCCGGCGAGGTCCCTCCTCCAACAACAACGGGCGGAAAAGGTGGTCATTTGAGCATTGAAACTGGCGAGCGAGAGCGGAGTCAAGCGGAAAATGTTCTTGCGAACACTTTTTTGGGGCTCGAGCGTCCGCCCCAGGACCGCCCCGAGCCCCGCCCCCGCCGCTCGCGGGGCGTTGATATCCGCGAGGGCGGGATGCCCGGCCGAGCACTTCGGGCGAGAGCCTGATATTCGAACTTTTCGCCGAAAATCCTTGCAAGGACGGGAAAATCTCCTCACAATTCCGACTCGAGGCCTCCCGGATATCACGCCCCGAGGGGCTACGAATAAATACTGTTCTGCAAAAAACAAGATGAGCAACGACCCATTCGGAATAAGCCGCAGTATGCA
>CAYMMC010000703.1:0-1957 GCA_964391125.1 uncultured Akkermansia sp. | reverse complement strand
AGCAAGAGGGATGGGGAGCGGTGGCCGTCGCGAGGCCGCGCTCCCCTTTTCTTTTCGGGCCGCCGCGCCCGGCGCGGGTTTCGCGTCCGCCGGGCCCCCCAGGTGGCGGCAAGGGGGCCGGGGCGGTCGGCGGCGGTGGGCGAGGGCTCCGCCCGTCCTTGGCGCCGGCCCGATTTTCTGTTTTTCAGAGGGTGGCGGAATGTCCGAAACGGGCTAGGATTCTGGCCTCCCCCCCTTCCGAATCAAGATCCATGAAAGCCTCGCGCTACCAGACCGACACCGTCGATCCCACGCAGTTCGCCCCCGGCCAGCGCTGGATCAGCGAAACCCAGACGGAGTTCGGCCTGGCGCTCATCCTCTCGGCGGACCACGCCCACGTGCAGGCCTTCTACCCGGCGGTGGGGGAGACGCTCACCTACGCCTCGCGCAACGCTCCGCTCCGCCGCGTCGCTTTCGAGCCGGGCGACACGGTGCGCGACCAGGAGGGAAAGGCCTTCGTCGTCGCCGAGGTGCGGGAGGCGGAGAAGCGGCTCGTCTACGTCGACGCGGAGGGCCACGAGCTGCCCGAAAGCCAGCTCTCCGACACGATGAACACGCAGCGGCCGGAGCAGCGGCTCCTCTCGGGCGTCAGCGACGATCCGCGGCTCTGGGCGCTGCGCCAATGGGCCATCCGCGCCCAGCACGAGGCCCACGCCAGCGAGGTGAGGGGGCTGGCGGGGGGACGCATCTCCCTGATCCCGCACCAGCTCTTCATCGCCGAGGAAGTGGCCAACCGCGCCGCGCCGCGCGTCCTCCTCGCCGACGAGGTGGGGCTGGGGAAGACGATCGAGGCCTGCCTCATCCTCCACCGCCTGCATCTCTGCGGACGGGCCTCGCGGGTGCTCATCCTGGTGCCCGACGCCCTGGTGAACCAATGGTTCGTGGAGCTCTACCGCCGCTTCTCGCTCTCCTTCGCCATCTACGACGAGGCCCGCGCCCTCTCCATCGAGGCGGGGACGGCGGAAGACGGGACGGGGGAGGGGGCCAATCCCTTCTTCGACGACCAGTTCATCCTCTGCGCCACCTCGTGGATCGCCTCGCACCCGCAGCGCGCCGCCCAGGCGGCGGCGGGGGCCTGGGACCTGCTCGTCGTCGACGAGGCGCACCATCTCGAATGGTGCACGGAGGGCTCGAGCCCGGAATACGACGCGGTCGAGGCGATCGCGAAGGGCTCGGCGGGGCTGCTGCTGCTCACCGCCACGCCGGAGCAGCTCGGGCGCGAGGGGCACTTCGCCCGGCTGCGGCTCCTCGATCCGGCGCGCTTCTCCGATCTCGACGCCTTCGTCCGGGAGTCGGAGAAATACCGCGTCATCTCGGATCTCGCCGACCGGCTCCGCAGCGACGCGGCGCTGCGGGCGAAGGATCTGAAGACCGTCGCGACGCTCCTCGGAAAGGAGACGGCGGAGAAGCTGAAGGAGGACGCCTCTCCGGCGCGGCGCGACGCGGCGCGCCTGGCCCTGATCGACCTGCACGGCCCGGGGCGCGTCCTCTTCCGCAACCGGCGGCTCGTGCTGGACAGCTTCCCGCAGCGCATCGCCCATCTCGTGCCGCTCGACTGCGGCGAGGAGGGGGGCTTCGAAGCCAAGCTGGACTGGCTCGCGGGGCTTCTGAGGGCCCATGGCGAGGAGAAGTTCCTCCTCATCGTCCACGCCCTGGAGACGGTCGAGGCGATCGAGGCCGGGCTGCGCGAGCGGATCAGCGCCTCGGCGGCGGTGTTCCACGAAGGGCTCACCTTGCTGCAGCGCGACAAGAACGCCGCCTGGTTCGCCGACGAGGAGGGCGCGCGCCTCCTCATCTGCTCCGAGATCGGCTCGGAGGGCCGGAACTTCCAATTCGCCCATCACCTCGTCCTCTTCGCCCTGCCGGACGACCCCTGACTGCTGGAGCAGCGGATCGGGCAGCTCGACCGCATCGGGCA
>CAYMMC010000702.1:0-1957 GCA_964391125.1 uncultured Akkermansia sp. | reverse complement strand
TCGTTGCCGCCGATGTTCGTGGAGACGATGACGTCGGTGTCGGCGTCGAGCTGCCCGGAGATCCAGACGTTGCTGATGGTGTTGCCGCCGAGCCCGCTGGCCCCCTCGGCGCTGATGGTGATGTCGGTGGGGTCGAGCAGGAGCGTCCCGCCCTTGCCGGAGGCGGCGGTCAGATCGACGTCTCCCGTGACGTCGAGCGTGCTCTTGCCGGAAATCTCGGCGAATCCGCCCTGCTCGACGCCGCGGGCGGAAAGGGTCCCGGCGAACTCGGTGCGGCCGTCGGACCAGAGGATGACGTTGCCGCCCTTCCCGCTGCCGATCGCGTCGGCGGCGATGGTGGCCCCGTCGTCGATCCTGAGGCTCTCGGCATTGCGGATGGCGGCGTCGCGACCTTGGAATCCGCCCCCGATCTGGGCGGTCCCGCCCCCGGTCTCGCCCGAGACGTCGATGCGGGCGCCGTCGGCGATGGCGATCTCGCTGCCCTCGATGGTGACGCTGCCGCCCGCGGCGGCGTGGCCCACCGCCTCGACCGAGCCCTCGACGGTGGCTTCGCTGGCGGCGTGGACCATCACCCTGCCGCCGGCGCTGCCGCTGACGCGGACCGCCGAGAGGGAGCCGACCTCGACCGAACTCCCCGAAACCTCCACCTCGCCCCCGGCCCGGCCCACGGCGCCGGAGGCGTCGACGGTCCCGGATTGCAGTTCGACCCGTCCGCCCGAAATCTCGATCCGTCCGCCCGAGCCGTCCGCGTTGCGGGCGACGAGCTGGCCGGTGTTGACGACGCGGCCCTGGGGGCCGGCGTTCAGGGTGAGGCGTCCGCCGCCGAAGTGGTAGCCGTTGGCGCGGACGAGCCCGTCGTTCTTGATGGCGAGGGCGTAGACGTTGCCGTGCGCCTTCAGCTCGGCGGCGGCGGCGTCGATGGTGCCGCTGTTGTCGATCCCCCTCTCGCCGCCGCTGCCGCCCGCGAGGACGGAGATCTTGGCGCCGCCCGCCTGGTCCACCACGATGTCGCCCCCGGCCCCGAAGGCCACCACGCCCCTCGGGGCGCTGACGGATCCGGCGTTCTGAAGGAAGTTGCCGAGCAGGACGACGTCGCCGTCGGAGCTGGAGATCGCGCCGTAGTTGCGCACCCCGGCGGCGGTGTTGCCTTTGAAGCGGTTCGAGCCGCCGTCGAGGAAGTCCTCGTTGCTGATGTCGAGGGTCGAGAGGGTGAGCATCCCGGCGACGTCCACCGAGCCGCCCTGGTGGACGACGATGCCGTTCGGGTTGACGACCATGACGCCCCCCCGCGCCGCCTTCAACTGCCCGTAGATGGCCGTGGGGTTGCCGGAGACGACGCGGTTGAGGGTGAAGGCGTTGGAGGCCTGGTTGATCCGGGTGACCTCGCCCCGGTTGATCGAGAAGGACTGCCAGTTGATGATGGCGCGCTGCGAGGCGTTGTTGATGTCGAGCTGGGCCGTGCCGAGGCCGCGGAAATTCACGTTGCCGGCGACGATGTTCGGCCCTTGGGGATTCGCCGAGACGGGCAGCGGGGACAGGATCAGTCCGGGAGCGAGCGTCACCAAGACCAGAACCTGGAAGAAGGCGTTCCGGCGGAGGGAGGGGGCGATGGCTTTCATGGGGTGAACGGAAGGTTGGCGGAGGGAGGGCGCTCGCTCCCGCCGGGTCGTCCTAATTGGTCGAAACCAATGGGATGACAGCATCGCGGGCGCTTGTAAATCCAAATTTCACGAAATATTCAACAAAGCATTCACAGGCCTTTGTCACCCGCCGATTTCGCGTGACGGCCCCGGATTTCGAAAGGCGAGATTCTTTTGGGATGGGTTTCGGGAAATGCTCTGACCAGCGAAGGTTTTCGATGTTTTTAGAATGTTTCCGTAGTTTTTGGAAGAGGCGATGTCGAAGTTGCACCCTGGGGGCGGAGCGTTTCCAAGCCATGGCGCACGGGAAGACGGCA
>CAYMMC010000701.1:0-1962 GCA_964391125.1 uncultured Akkermansia sp. | reverse complement strand
GGCCGGGGGCCTGGAGGGGGACCGTCTCCCGCGCAACCCGCTGCTGGACGGGTTCATCGACGAGCGGTCCGAGGCGGTGAGGGCCAAGGCCGCCACGCTGCCTTCGGAGACCTGCCCGGTGGACGGGCTCGACCGCTTCTTCCGCTCCATGATCGGATGAAAGGCTTCGATCTGGAAAACGCGAGGGCGCCCGCTTGTCTTCTCTTCGAGTGCCTCTCCGGCAGCCGCGCCTACGGGACCGACACCCCGGAGTCCGACACGGACCTCCGCGGGGTGTTCGTCCTGCCGCGCCCGCTCTTCTACGGGCTCGCCCGGATCGAACATGTCAGCGATCCCGGCCACAACGAGACCTACTTCGAAATCGGGCGCTTCGTCGAGCTGCTGGGAAAGAACAATCCCAATCTCCTGGAAATCCTGTACTCCGACGAGGGCTGCGTCCGCTACCGCCATCCCCTCTTCGACCTCGTCAGGCCGGAGCACGTGCTCTCCAAACTGTGCGAGTCCACCTTTGCCGGCTACGCCATGGCTCAGGTGAGGAAGGCGAGGGGGCTCAACAAGAAGATCGCGAACCCGATGGAGGGCCCCCGGAGGTCGATTCTCGACTTCTGCCACGTCGTGGACGGCCAAGGGTCGATCCCTCTGAGGGACTGGCTCATGTCCAAGGGCCTTCGGCAGGAGGAGTGCGGTCTAGTGAAGGTGCCCCACACGCGGGACGTCCACGCCGTGTTCGCCGGGCTCCCCGGGAGCCGGGGGATCGTCTCCGGCGAGGAGTCCACCGAGGTGCTTCTCAGCAGCGTTCCGAAAGGAGCCGCGCCGCTTGGCTGGATGAGCTTCAACAAGGACGGATTCAAGAAGCACTGCCGGGAATACCAAGAATACCGCGACTGGCTGGCGAACCGAAACAAGGCCCGCCACGCCGCCAACGTCGAGCACGGGCGCAACTACGATTCGAAGAACCTGATGCACACCTTCCGCCTCCTCGGCATGGCGGAGGAGATCGCGACGGAGCGGCGCATCGCCGTGCGCCGTCCCGACCGCGATTTCCTCATGCGGATCCGGAGGGGGGAGTTCGCCTACGAAGAGCTCATCGCAATGGCCGAAGAGAAGATCGAGGCGATCGGGGCCGCCTTTGCCGCGAGCGAGCTCCCCGAGCTCCCCGACCTGGGGGAACTGGAGAAGTCTCTCGTCGCCATCAGGGAGGAGTGGTATTCCTGACCGCCCGGGACCGCCATTCCGTCGGCAGGCGTTGGGGCCGGCCTTCGGGCATCCGGAGGAGCGCGACGGTCTGGACGGCTTCGGCGACCGTCCTGGGCTCGCCGCCGGGGGCGGTCGCGGCGAGATGGAATTCGCAAATGGCGCGCACCTTGCCGACGTCGGCGAGACGGGCGGAGACATGGATCCCGTCGCCAAGGCGGGCGGGGGAGCGGTAGTCGATCTCGCTCCGGACGACGGCGGGGAAGAGCCCCGTCCCCATCATGCCGGGCGGCTCCAGGCCGAGAGCGGCGAAGAGGGCGATGCGGGCCTTCTCGACGTAGCGGAGGTAGGCGATGTTCGAGACGACGCCACCGCAGTCGGTGTCGTAGAAGGCGACGGTCTCCCGGTGTTCGGCTTCCGCAGGGGAGGGGGTGGGCTGCATGGGGGATCCATGGCCCGGACGCGGCGCTTCGGCAAGCGGCAAGGAGGGCTCCGGCGGCGGCATTCTCGGCGCCGCGCGTTCAGCCCAAGCTCGAAAGCAGACGCAGGGGGGCGCGCACCGAGTCGAGCGAGGCGGTCTCGTCCACGGTGTGGTATCCCGTCGTGGGAATCTGCAGGGTGGTGCCGTTGAAGCGCCCCCCGGAGGCGGCCGCGAGCCGGCCCAGTTCGGTGCGTCCGAGGGCGAGGGGCCTGTCGCGGCTTGGGTTCTCGCGCTCGATCCAGCGGTCCTTGTAGAGCGCCGAAAGCGTTCCCAGCGGGATCGCGATC
>CAYMMC010000700.1:0-1969 GCA_964391125.1 uncultured Akkermansia sp. | reverse complement strand
GCGGCGGGCAAGCGGGAGGCGGTGCGGGCCCGGCTGCAGAACCAGGCGACCCCCTTCGCGGTGGATCTCGACAACCGGACGGCGGCCAACCTGGCCGAATCCGCGGGTCACGCGGAGGTCGCCCACCTCATCACCCATCCGGACGAATGGGGCAAGTCGCCGCAGGGAGAGCGAACGGCGGTCGAGATGGCCGATGCGAGGGAGGCTCTGGTCAACGAAGGAGTGGAAGAAGCCTTGATGGAAGGAAAGCCGCTCTCCGGGGAGCCCGCGAAGGGGATGCTGGTGCAGGCGGCCGAAGCGACGCCCGAGGCGCCCTCGCCGACTGCTTCGGAGCTCCCGACCACGCTTCCCTTGGCCGCTTCGAGCACTTCCTCTCCGAATGCGCCGTCCGCCGTTGCCCGCCCGCTTGCCGCAAGCGCTCCCGCTGCGCCGGCGAGGGCGGATTCGGCTCCGCGCGTCCGGCGCGAGGCGGCCCAGGTCGAAAGCTCCCGGAAGATCCGCGAGGAGGCGAAGGCGAAGCCCATCGTCGCCTTGAACGGCTCCGTTCTCCACGCCCGACGCCCCGAGCAGGCCCCGGTGAAGGAGATGGTCCTCGCCGCCTACCACGAGGAATCCCTGCCTCTCGTCGTCGACGGAGTCAGCGGCACGACCGCCTCGGTGCGCCGCCTCGACCGGACCGAAGGCAGCGTCGCGGTCGAAGAGGGGGCCCTGATCCCCGGCACCCCCTACAAGGTCAGGGAGGTGACGCCCCGCTTCGTCAGCTCGAAGGAGGGCAAGGGCCGCATGGTCGACGTCTCCAGGGTCGAGATCGAGGACACCCAGAGCGGCGCCACCCACCTGCTGGTGAAGGACGCGAGCGGCCAGACCGCCGACACCTACGCGCTCCTGACTTCGGCCAGCTCCCGCTACCGCTACGTCGTGAAGGCGGGCGACGTGTTCCAAACCACCCAGCCGGGAGCGGGGACGAAGGACTACCAGGTGCTCGACATCCGCGCGAACGCCGTCGTGATCAAGGATCTCGACAACGACGAGGTGACGACGGTGGCGCGGGACGGAGTGATGCCGTAGCGGCGCCAACAACGGACCCCAGGCTCAAGGGCTGGTCCGTTCAAGGCGTTTTGGCAGGAGTCAGAACCCCTCCTCCGAACGCAAGACCGGAGATGAGCGCACCTTCCCAAGCCCCCTCCCCTCCCGCCTCGGGCGGACGTCTCCATTCCCTCGACGCCTACCGCGGCCTGGTCATGTTCTTCCTCATGGCCGGCGGCTTCGGCATCGCGGCGGCGGCCCGGCAGATGGGCGAGGGCGCGCCGGGCTGGCTGGAGACCCTGGCCTTCCACGCCACCCATCCGGAATGGCTCAGCCACTTCCGCGGGCTGGGCTTCTCGCTCTGGGACATGATCCAGCCCTCCTTCATGTTCATCGTCGGCGTCTCCATGCCCTGGTCCTACGGCAAGCGCGCCGAACTCGGGCATTCCTTCGCCAAACGCGCCGGACACGCCTGGTCGCGGGCTTTGATCCTCGTGCTGCTCGGCGTCTTCCTCCAGTCGCTGAACCGCCCGGCGACCCACTGGACCTTCGTCAACGTCCTCAGCCAGATCGGCCTGGGCTACGGCTTCCTCTTCTTCCTCGTGGGGAAGTCCTTCCGCATCCAGGCCTTGGTCGCGGCGGCGGTCCTGGCAGGCTACTGGCTGGCCTTCGTGCTCCACCCCGCTCCGGACGGGACCGTCGGCTGGGCCGCGCATTTTCAAAAAGGGAGCAATCTCGCGGAGGCCTTCGACCGCTGGTTCCTCAACCTGTTCCCCCGCGAGGAGCCCTTCGAGGGCAGCTCCGGGGGATATTCCACTCTGAACTTCGTGCCCTCCTTCGTGACCATGCTCTTCGGTCTGATGTGCGGGCAATGCCTGAAGCGGGAGGGCGAAAGCGGTCCGGCCCAGTGCCGGAAGCTGCTGCTAGCGGGAGCGCTCTGCCT
>CAYMMC010000699.1:0-1973 GCA_964391125.1 uncultured Akkermansia sp. | reverse complement strand
CTACCCGGACCACTTGGCCGCCCCATCTGCCGACGCGCCCAAGATCACCGCCAAGGCCGCCATCCTGGTCGATGGCCACGGCCGGGTCCTCTTCGAGAAGAACGCCGACGCCCGCCTGCCGGCGGCGAGCACCCAGAAGCTCCTCGTCGGCCTGCTCGTGGCCGAACGGGGAAACCTGAGCGCCCCCGTCACCATCGCGGAGGCGGACACCTGGGCCGAGCCCACCGTCCTCGGACTGAAGACCGGAGAAGTCTACAGCCGCGAGACCTTGCTCCACGCCGTGCTCGTGCGCAGTTGCAACGACGTCGCCCGCGCCCTCGGCCGCGACCATTCCGGCAGCGAGGCCGCCTTCGTCGCCAATCTGAACGCCAAGGCCCGCCAACTCGGGATGCACAGCTCCTACTTCACCAACTCCAACGGCCTCCCCTCGCCCCCCGGCCAATACTCGACCGCCCGCGATCTGTCGAAGCTCGGCCTGGCCTCCCTGCGCCATCCCGTGGTGCGCCAGATCTGCGGGATGCGCAGCTACTCCTTCCGCATGGCCAACGGGACGCCCAAGACCCTGACCAACACCAACCAGGTCCTGCGCTACTTCCCCCAGTGCATCGGCCTGAAGACCGGCTACACCAACGCGGCCGGCCGCTGCCTCGTCTCCGCCGCGACGCACAACGGCAAGACCGTCGTCGCCGTCATTCTCGGCAGCAGCAGCCCCACGGTCTGGCAGGAGTCGGAAGCCCTGCTTCGCTACGGACTGGGGATGTGAGGAGGAGCATTCAGGATGCAGGAATTTGGAAGCTGGAATCCGGACCCATGGTGATCCGACCCCTCATCGTCCTTGGCGTTTCGGCCTCCCTGGTCTGCCTCTCCGCCCAGGAGGCTCCGCCCTGGCCGGTCCTGAAGCCCGCCGACGCGACCGGGCCCTTGCCGGGAACGGCCCTGCTGGAGGAAAGCGGCGACCTTTCGCGGCTCCTCCACGAGGCCAACGACCGCTTCCTCGACCGGGAGATCGAGCGGGCGGCGGCGGAGAGGGGGCAGTTCTGGAAACGCGACCTTTCCTCGCCCGAGGCCCACGCGAAATCCGTGCAGCCGAACCGCGAACGGCTCGCGAGGATGCTCGGGATCGACCGCGAGACGCGCTATGCGCCGGAGGGCGGGAATCGGCTCGAGGTCTTCGAATCCCCCGAAGGTCAACGAGAGGGCTACTCCATCAAAAGCGTCCGGTGGCGGGCTTTCGGGGACGTCAACGGAGACGGAGAACTCTATCTCCCCGACGGCGGATCCAAAGCCGATGTGATTTTCGTCCCCGATGCGAACGAAATGTCGGCCGACATTCCCGCCGCCGCCACTCTCGCGAAAAGCGGCTGCCGTGTTCTTGTCGTGCGCCTCGTCGACCGCGGAGAAAACGAACATCGCCTCAGCCGACGCGAGTGGGTGCAACGCTCCGCCTTCGTCTTGGGACGAACGATCACGGGCTACGAAGTGCTGAAAATCCAAGCCGGGATCGACTGTCTTTTCACCGAGCGGGAAAACTTCCGCCCCTTGGGCATCGTCGGCTACGGCGAAGGCGGACGCCTCGCCCTCTTCGCCGCCGCCCTCGACGATCGCATCGGTGCCGCTCTCGTTAGCGGTGCCTTCGGTCCCCGCGAAGCGCTTTGGAAGGAGCCCGCCGACCGCAACGTCTTCGGCCTGCTCCGCGAATTCGGCGACGCCGAGATCGCCAGCCTCGTCGCCCCGCGCCCGCTCGTGATCGAGCACGGCGCCGCGCCGACCCACGCCTATCGAGCCGGGACGGATCTCGAACTCGATTCCGAAAAGCGCGCCGACCTTCCCGGAAAGCCGGGCATGCTCCCCTCATTTTCCAGCGAGGAGATCGTCGTTGAAGGAAACCGGCTTCAAGCGATCGCGCCCAACAGCAAGACGTCCTTCGTGATCTCTTCCGCCCCTCTCTCCCACGAAACGACTCACCGATTCGC
>CAYMMC010000698.1:0-1982 GCA_964391125.1 uncultured Akkermansia sp. | reverse complement strand
AAGCCGACCGCGGCGGACCAGGGCTTGTCGGAGATGGTCGCGTTGCCGTAGTCGCCCGGCTGAATGGCTGAGCAGGGGGCAACGACGAAGGCGAGGGAGAGCCCGGGCTCCGCAGCGGCTCGGGGAGACGATGGAATTGGCGGGAAAGGCGTTCGATGCCTCTTGGGAAACGAGGTCGCCGAGGGGCTGGCGACACGGAATTTCGATTGCGCCGCAGCTAACGCTAGGGTGCCGGGCGGTTCGGGCGGCTCCAGACGAGGCGGGCCAGCAGGGTGTCGCCTCTGGCCCCGCGACGGGGCTTCCATTCCCCCACCGTCACCCAGCTCTGCTCCGGCGAGGCGTTGGTGACGTGAAAATTGCCCATCAGGGCGACTTCGTCGGGGTCGGCGACGCCGTCGCCCACCAAGGGCAGGACGATCCGCTCCGTTTCGCGGATCAGGCAGAGTCTCTCCGCGTCCACGCGGGCCACCCAGAGAGGGGACCGCCAGCGGATGACCTTCTCGTTCGAGGCGTCCTTTCGAGTGTAGACGAGATGGAGGGCGTCGGAATGCGTCAGCCAATGCTGCTGGGTGGTCGACATCGCGAGGGGTTCGCCGTCGTCCCAGGTCCAGGCCTTCTTCTCCCCGTAGTCCAATCCGTCGTCGCTGACGGCCACGTAGCCCCGGTCGTCCTCGGCCCGCATCGTCAGGAACAGGCGTCCGTCGAAGCGGGTCACCGAGGGCTCCAGCAGGCCCCGTTTGACCTTCAGCGACAGGGCGGGGCCCGTTTCCCTGATCGAGAGCGTGTCGCCGTCGAACCGGCAGCGCGCTCCCACCACCTTCCGGTCCCCTTCGCCGGCGTGGAAGCAGAGGGACATCAGCACGTCGCCGTCCGGAAGGGTCACCCTCTGGCCGCAGCCGTTCGAATAGCTCTTCGCCCCTCGGGGATCGTCCCATTCCAGAACCTTGCGCTCGGACCAGTTGCCGTCCGCATTCCTCACGGTGTAGACGGGATGGCGGGCGAGCTGGTCGCCGACGGAAAATTTGGGACCCCGGTAGAAGACATTGTGGCCCATCGCCAGCACGGTGTCCGTCTGCGGATGGTATTCGGGCACCACGTCGCAGACGCCCTCCTCCAGCCCCTCGTGCCCGTCGACGGGACGCCGGCCCAAGGACGGGATCGGGGCGGGGTCCGTCCACCGTTCCCCCATATCCTCGGACAGGGTCCAATGCACCGGGCCGAAGTAGTCGGACCCCGCGATCTCCTGGAGCGTCATCAGCGCGAAGGGCTTGCCTTCCGTCCGGGGGACCATGCAGCAGCGCGGATGGAACCAGGTGACGGCTCCGCCGTCGCGGTTGCGCCAGAGGGTGTGCTTCGAGATCTCGCGGATCAGGTGCCCGTCGTGCGCTGCGGATAGAAGCGGACCGCGGGTCAGCAGATCCGCGCAAGCGCCGCCGCCGAGGCCAAGCAATTGCCGTCGATTCATGCGGGTCCTCTAGCACGGCGCTCCAGGGGAGAGGAATGGCGGATTCGCGTCGGGGGCGTTCACGGGCGGGTGGACACGGGCGGGGCGGGCTCCTTCGCGTCTGTGGAATTCGGCTCCGGTTTTGGCGAGATGCCGGGGATGGGCAGCACGACCAGGGTGGAATCGGCCGACGGCGGGTCGAAGGAACGGAAGGAGCCGGTATAGGAGACGGTGGCCGACCCCGGAAGCGGGTGGTGCGTGCCGAGCCGGTAGGCTTCGGGGTGCTCTTTTTCGATGCGTCCGAGCCGTTCGCCGATCTCCTTGGCTGGCAAGAGGGGACTGCCGCTTCGGAGGGCGGCGTGGAGAGACTGCACCGCCGCGCGCGGTTGACCGGCTTCCATCTGCAACTGGGCGGCGGCATAATGGCGCAGGCCCGTGAGGTCGTCCGAGCTGATCGACTTGCTGATCCGGAGCGTCTCTTTGGCCGAGGCGATGCGGCGAGCTTCGACCGGCCTTCCGTTCTGGGCGTAGTGGTGGC
>CAYMMC010000697.1:0-1987 GCA_964391125.1 uncultured Akkermansia sp. | reverse complement strand
CGGCTGCTGCTGCGAGATGCAATGGATCGCGCCGCCCTCGCGGACGATGTCGAGGGCGTGGATGGGGACGATCTCGCGTCCCGCGAACAGCTCCCCCAGCAGACCCGCGGCGGCGCGGTCGCGTTTCTCCTGCCCGAAGACGGGGACGAGGACGGCGTCGTTGAGGATGAGGAAGTTCACGTAGCTGGCCGGCAGCACGGGGAGTCGCCATCCGGGGACGTGGCAGGCCTCGGGCAGGTCGATCTCGACGATCTCCGGCCGCGAGCCGTCGGGAAGGCGGAAGTCGCCGAGGCGCTCGCGGTTCTCGGCGAGGACGCGGTGGTTCGGATTGTTGCCGTCGAGCTCGCGCGAGATGACGATGGTGCGGTCATCGACGAAGCGGGCGATGTCGTCGATGTGTCCGTCGGTGTCGTCGCCCTCGATCCCGGAAGCGAGCCAGAAGATCTCGTTCATCCCGAGGACGCTCTTGATCCGATCCTCGATCTCCTCGCGGGAAAGGTGGGGGTTGCGGTTCGGATTGAGCAGCACGGCCTCGGTGGTGAGAACCTGCCCGAGACTGTTCTGCTCGATGGAGCCGCCCTCCAGGACCATGCCGCCCTCGATGCGCGGGAGGCCGAGAGTCTCGGCGATGCGGGCGGGGATCTGGTCGTCCAGCCCGTAGGGGCCCAACTTGTCGCCCCAGCCGTTGAAGCCCCAGTCGGTCACGGCCAGTCCGCCGGTCTCGCGGTGCTTCACGAAGAGCGGCCCGTGGTCGCGGCACCAGACGTCGTCGTTGGGATGGTCGTAGAGCTCGACGCGATCGGCCACCGCCCGGGCGCCGAGGACCTGGCGGCGGACGGCCCCGTGGCGGGCGGCGGGCGCGTTGATGCGGACGGGCTCGTAGCGGCTGATGGCCGCGGCGATTTCGGCGAAGGCGGCTTCGACCTTGGCCAGGGTCTCGGGCCAGCATTCGGGATGGCCGGAAGGCCAGGAGAGCCAGACGGCGGCCTGGGGCTCCCATTCGGCGGGCATGCGGTAGCTTGGCATGGGCTTGACTTTCATGTGCAACGTCACAAAGCGCTCGGAGCCCCGGTCTCCTCGACTTCCGGAACGTCTCGGCTCTTGATTCTACTTAGAGCCTTTCCCGGAAATGACAATGGTCTCTCGAGGCGGCGAGGGCGCTCTCGCGATCGTCCGCATCCCCTCCCGCGATCCGGGGGACGAGGGTCCATTTCGTGGTGGGGAAGGGCTGGTGGCGGCTCGCTCCTTCGGGCATGAGCCCATGGCTCCATGCGATGCGCGGAGTCCGTTACCGGCCTCCGGCTTCGCCGGGCGCGGGCGTCGCGATCTCCACGACGACGCGGAAACCGCAGTAGTAATGGTTTTCCATGGGGAGGTGGTGCATGCGGACGCTGGACTGCGCCATGCCCCGGTCGCTGGTGGCTCCCCGCAGGGTCCGCCGGTCCTTCCGGTCCGAGAACCAGTCCTCCACCCATTCGATCAGGTTGCCCTCGAGATCGTGGATGCCGAGGCGGTTGGGCGGGAAGCTCATCACCGGAGCGGTCAGCGGAAAGCCGTCGTCGTAGCCTTCGAGATAGGAGATGCCTGGACGGGGGGCATGCTCCCGGCGGCTGAGGTCGTTGAGAAAGTTGCCGGTCCCCGGAGGTGGGGGCCATGAGGCGCCCCAGGGGAATTCGTCCCGGATTCTGCCGCTGAGCGCCTGCGGCGTGTCGCCGGGAATCTGCTGCTCCCGTTCGCCGATTCCGACGGCGAAGCTCCACTCCCGGTCCGTCGGCAGGCGGTAGGCGCGGCCGTCCTTCTCGCTCAGCCATCGGCAGAATCCCTGCGCGTGCTCCCAGCTCACCCGCCACACGGGATGGTCCTCGTTCCGGTCGGCGACGGTGAATCCATCTTGGCTTTGGTTTTTCCACGCGCTCTTGACGTCGGGGTTCTCCTCCGCGTAGGCGGCGTAGTCCCGGTATCGCGTCTCGTGGATGCAGAAGAGCAC
>CAYMMC010000696.1:0-1989 GCA_964391125.1 uncultured Akkermansia sp. | reverse complement strand
CCACGGGAACGATCCACGTCGGCGACGGCAGCCAGACCGCGGGCATCGCGGTGGGCAGCGCGGGCGGGGGGACCAACGTGGCCGGGCGCGTCGTTTCGTTGGCTGCTGGGACGACGGACAACGCCTACGCGCAGATCGGCTACCGCGGCGCGGCCACCGGTGCCCTCAACGTTTACGCAAAGGAAGGCGGGGTGGGCCTCGCCGGTGGCGGCGGCTCGGATTCGCATGCCCAGATCGGGCACGGGGGAAGCGCCGTCGCCGGCAACCGCAGCGGCGCGATCATCGTCGTGACGCCGGGCGACATCGGTCTGACCGCCGGTGACGGCGAATCCGCCTACGCGCAGATTGGCCACGGCGGCGCGGGATCGACGGGCGTCCTTTCGGGCGCGGTGACGGTGGACGGCGCAGGCAGCATCGCTCTTGCGGGCGGCGGTCGCCATGCCTACGCCCAGATCGGCCACGGCGGATCCACGGGCACGGCCGGGACCTATACCACCCAAGATCCCAATTTCACATTGCGCTCCTTGTCCGCCAGCGGGGCCGTGCGGGTGGTCAATACAACGGGAGCCGTCTCGCTGACGGGCGGGGCGGGCCTGGAGAATGCCTATGCCCAGATCGGCCACGGCGGCGTCGGCATTGCCGGCGGAGGCCTCATCGGAGGCGATGTCACAGTCGAAGCGGGGGTCGGAGGCGTTTTGCTCCAGGGCGGTCTGGGCAGCACCGCCCACGCGCTGATCGGAAACGGAGGCTACCGGGTCTCGAGCGCGATCGATGGCGTGGTGCGGGTCGATGCGAAGGGGGCCGGAGCCGCCGACGGCATTTCGTTGCGCGGCGGTAATGGTGACCACAGATACGGTGGCGGGGCGGTGAACCGCTCGGGATTTTCCGGCGCAATGATCGGAAACGGCGGATACCACACCACGTCCACGGTCGGCGGCGCCACCCATGTGACGGTTCTGAACGGCGGGCTGGAGATGACGGCGGGCGCGGGCTACTACAGCAACACGACCATCGGACATGCCTCGCTCAGCAGTGGCGGGGCGATGAGCGGTCTGATCGAGATCGATGTCGCGAACGGCGACATTCTCCTGGAGGCTGGCAGCACGCAGTATTTCGCGTTTTCCCAGATCGGCCACGGCGGTTGGGACAGCCGGAACCACGCCGGCGACATCGGTGTGACGGCGCATCAGGGCGATGTCACGATTCGGGGCGGCAACGCCAGTACGTTCAACCATGCAAAAATCGGACACGGAGGCTACGGCAATAGCTCGGTCCAGATCGACACGGGGAGCATCGCCGTCGAGGCCGCGGCGGGTGCGGTGGAGCTGGTCAGCCGGAGCGGCACCAACGCGTTCACCCAAATCGGCCACGGCGGACTGGGCGCGGGAGGGTTCATGCGGGGCGAGTTCCACGATGCGATCACCGTCACGGCGGCGGCGGGGGTGACGCTGGGAGGCGGGGGTGGTACCGACACCTTCTCCATGATCGGCCACGGTGGCAAGAACGTGAGGGGACTCTTCACGGGGGCGGTGAGCGTGAACGCCGGCGCGGCGGGCCTCGTCATGGCGGGCGGCAGCGGCACCAGAACCTTCGTCCAGGTGGGGCATGGGGGATACAACGACGCGGGAGCGGGCGGGGTCTACACGATCACCGGCGCTCCGGTCACCGTCGAGGCGGGGCTCGTCGATCTTCGAGGAGGGACGTCTTCCCACGCCTATTCGCTGATCGGACACGGCGGGGCTTACGTGAACGGCTCCGCTGGAGGTTCGACCGCCGCAGACAGCGCCGTTTTGGTGACGGCCAGCGGAACCGCCGCGACGGACGGGGTTCGTTTGAAAGGTGGGACCGGCGGCGATTCTTACGCCATGATCGGGAGCGGCGGCCGGGGAGGTGAATTCGACGTGCTGGGCGACGTCACGGTGACGTCTGCCGGAGGCGGAATTTCGCTGGAGGGGACGACCAGCTATGCGTTCGCCCTGATCGGAAACG
>CAYMMC010000695.1:0-1991 GCA_964391125.1 uncultured Akkermansia sp. | reverse complement strand
GTCGATCAGCGAGGCGGAGGACTTCGAACTCTTCGACGACCGCGAATCGACCCACCGCTTCCGCGTGCCGGCCCGCCTGCAATCCGTCCATGTGGAGATCGACGCGGAAATCCCCTCGGTCACCAAGCCGGGAGAACTTGCCGCGTCGATGTTCGACCGCCGGATTTTTGGAGTGAACGGAACCGAAGCGGCCGACGTGACCGCCGACGCCCACCTGAGCCGCTTCGACGAGCGCTACGTCGTGCAAGTGCTGGGCCGGAGCGGCGAACCTCTGCCGGATCGCGCCGTCGCCTTCTCCTTCCAGCACCGCGAGTTCAACGAAGGGATCGAGGTCACCCTGAAAAGCGACGAGCGGGGCCGCGTCGATCTGGGCGGACTGCCGGGGATCGTGTCCGTCACCTCCCGCTCCTCCGGCCTGCCCTACCGGCAGTGGCCCCTCGACAAGGACCGCATTTCCCGCCCCGCCACCCTCCACGCCAAAGCCGGGGAGGCCGTCGAGATTCCCCTGCCCCACGACGCCGCCGCCGGACGCGAAACCCTCGCGATCTACGAGACGCGCGGCGGAGCCCTCGCCGAGGATGCCTTCGCCTCGGCGAAGTTCGAGCCGGGCATCGTCCGGCTCGAAGGTCTGAAACCGGGGAACTACGAGGTCTTCCTCAAGGGCGAAGGCCGCGCCCTCGCGCTCAAAGTCACCGCCGCCGGGGCGGAGTCCTTCGGCCACGCCCTCTCCCACGACCGGCATCTGCGCCTGCCCGCCTCGAAGCCGCTCCGCATCGCCTCGTCCGAGGCGAAGGACGGCAAGCTCCTCGTCACCCTCGGCAACGCCGACGACACGACGCGCCTGCATCTCGTGGCGACGCGCTTCCTGCCTACGTTCGATCCCCACGGCGGACTCGACCGGGCCGCCGCCCCGCCGCTGTTTGAAATCCGGCGCGGCGCGGCTCTCTCCCGCTACGTCTCGGGACGCGACATCGGCGAGGAATACCGCTACATCCTCGAACGGCGGGGGGCGAAGAAGTTCCCCGGCAACCTCCTCGCCCGTCCCGGCCTGCTCCTCAATCCCTGGGAGCTGAGCGAGACGCGGACCGAGGTGAAGGAGGCGAGCGAAGGCGAGGCCCACCGCAAGAGCGCGGCCTCGCCCGAGAATCAGCGCGGGATGGAGGAGAAGGCGAAAGCCGGGCTGCCCTTCGGCGGCTCCACCCCCGGCCAAGGCGCCGTGACTCCCAGCCTGAACTTCCTCGCCCGCCAAGCCGTCGTCCTGACCAACCTCCAAGCCGGCGAGGACGGCGCCCTCTCCATCGACCTCGCCGAACTCGGCGACCGGCAGCACGTCCACCTCGTCGCGGTGAACGCGACCGGCACCGTCTCACGCGTCCTCGCCCTGCCCGAGCCGGAGGGCGGGGCCGCGATCCGCGACCTGCGCCTCGACTCGACCCTCGATCCGGCGAAGCACTTCACCCAGCGCCGCAAGGTCACCCTGCTGCGGCCGGGGCAGACCCTGACCGTCTCCGACTTCCGCGCTTCGGAGGTGCAGCCCTACGGCACCCTCGGCGAAGTCTACCGGGCGCTGCTCGGGATCCGTTCGGACGAGGCCCTCGCCGAATTCGCCTTCGTCGCGAAATGGCCCGACCTCGACGAAGCCGAAAAGCGCGAGCTCTACTCCGAGCACGCCTGCCACGAGCTGCATTTCTTCCTCTCGCAGAAGGATCCCGAGTTCTTCGACGCGGTCGTGAAACCCTATCTCGCGAACAAGAAGGAGAAGACCTTCCTCGACCGCTACCTCCTCGGCGAGGCGCTGGAGCGCTACCTCGCGCCCTGGGAATACGGACGGCTCAACATCGTCGAGCGCATCCTTTTGGCGCGGCGCATCGGCGGCGACGAGATCGCCCGCACCGCCGCCCATGTCACCGGCCTGCATCAACTGCTGCCGCCCGATCCCGAGCGCGATGCGTTCTTCTACCGGCGGGCCTTGCGCGGGCGCGGGGCGGATG
>CAYMMC010000694.1:0-1992 GCA_964391125.1 uncultured Akkermansia sp. | reverse complement strand
CCGCCGCGCACCTACAGCGACTACCTCGCCGCCAAGGCCGACCGGCAGGAGCGCGACCAGGCCTCCGAGCACAAGCGCCAGCGCTTCCTCAGCCGCGAGATCGAATGGGTCCGAGCCGGAGTCAAGGCCCGCGGCACCAAGCAGCGCAACCGGCTCGAACGCTACTACGCGGTGAAGGCGGAGAAGGCTCCCGAGAAGGAGCTCGACATGGATCTGGTGATTCCGCCGCCGCCCCCGCTCGGCAATCTCGTCGTCGAGCTCTCCGAAGTCGGCCACTTCTACGACCGCGACCCGCTCTTCCTCGGGCTCGACCTCGAGTTCAAGGCCGGCGAATGCGTCGGCGTGGTCGGCCCCAACGGCGTCGGGAAGACGACCCTCCTTAGGATTCTCCTCGGCGAACTGGCGCCGTCCGCCGGCAGCGTCCGCATCGGGAAGCGCACCGAATTCAACTACGTCGACCAGACCCGCCTCGAACTCGACGAGGACAAGAGCGTGCTCGACGAAGTCGCCCAAGGCCGGGATTCGGTGAGCTTCGGCGACGAGACCCTCTCGGTGCGATCCTACCTGCAGCGCTTCCTATTCGGAAACGAGCGCATCAACGACCGGATCGGCAACCTTTCCGGCGGCGAGAAGAACCGCGTCCTCCTCGCCAAAATCCTGCGGCGGGGCGGCAACTTCCTCGTCCTCGACGAACCCACCAACGATCTCGATCTCCAGACCCTGCGCGTCCTGGAGGAGGCCTTGATCAACTTCTGCGGGAGCTCCCTCGTCGTCAGCCACGACCGCTGGTTCCTCGACCGCGTCTGCGACCGCGTCGTCGTGTTCGAAGGCGGCGGTCGCGTCACCGTCAACGAGGGCAACTATTCCTACTACCTCGAAAAGCGCCGCGCCACCGAAGTCGTGTCCGCCGCCGCGAGGCCCAAGACGCCGAAAGTCGCCAAGGCCGCCGCCCCCGCGCCGGAGAAGCCCCGCAAGCTGAAATGGAAGGAAGAGCGGGAGCTGGAGGCCATGGAGGAGACCATCCTCGCCGCCGAGAGCGCCCTCGCCGAACTGGAGGCCAAGCTCAACGACCCATCCTTCTACATCGACCACTCCGCGGAAGCCCCCGCCCTGATCGATGACATGGAGCGGAGGAAGGAGGAAGTCTCCGCCCTCTACGCCAGGTGGGAGGAGCTGGAGGCGATCCGGACGGCCATGGGGTAGAGTCCTCCATGCGCCAAAACCCGCATCGCCGGGATTGACAGCGGAGCCCCGGATTTTCTACGCTCCTTGTCGTCCATGACGCCCAAAGCCCTCCATCTTCTCGTCGTCGAGCTGCCTGGCTGCCCGCCGCGCCACTATCTGCTCAACGCCTCCATCATCCGCCTCGGGCGCGTCGAAGGCAACGCCATCGTCGTCGAGGAGGCAACCGTCTCCAGCCGCCATTGCGAACTGCGTCGCCGGGGCATCGGCTACGAGATCCTCGATTCCGCTTCGACGAACGGAACCCGCGTGAACGGCGAATCCATCGGCGCCGAACCTTACGAACTGCACGAAGGGGACTCCATCCTGCTCGGTCTCTCCGCGAAGGCCCGCTTCCTCCGCGTCCGCGAGATCCGCGACCGGCCCGAATCCTCCCCCGCTCCCGTCTCCACCGCCACGCGACGGCTGGAGAGGCCCGAGATCAACCCCGTCGCCGCCGCCATGGCCAAGGCGGCGAAGGAGAGCGTCAAAGCGAGCTGATTCCCGCCCCGTTTCCGCCTTCCTTCCCCGGTCCCGAAACCGTCCGGCCTTGGCCAAGCCACTCCCATTGCTCCTGCTGGCGCTGCTTCTCCCGGCCCTTTCCCGAGGGACCGCCACCTACGACCCCGGCGGCCTGCCCCTGAGCGTGACCGATCCCGGAGGAAAGACCACGGTCAACCAGTACGACACCCTCGACCGCCTCGTGCAGACCGCCGCGCCCACCGGGGCCGTCACGAAGTTCGCCTACGACGCGGCCGGCAACCGCACCCG
>CAYMMC010000693.1:0-1993 GCA_964391125.1 uncultured Akkermansia sp. | reverse complement strand
CACGGCGCCGTGGTTGGAGCGCAGCAGATCGACGCCGGCGACGTTCAGACCGAGGATGGAGGCGGCCCGGACGGCGGTGGAGCGCTCCTCCGGCGTGATCTTCACGATCGACGCCGAGCCGCCCCGATGGAGGTTGGAACGGAATTCCCCCTCCTTGCCCTGCCGCTTCATCGAGGCCACGACCTTGCCGCCGACGACGAGACAGCGGATGTCGGCGCCGCCCGCCTCCTTGATGTATTCCTGCGCGAGAATGTTCGCGTTCAAGCCGCGGAAGGCCTCGATGACCGACTCGGCGGCCTTGCGGGTTTCGGCCAGCACGACTCCGACGCCCTGGGTGCCTTCGAGCAGCTTGATCACCAGCGGAGCGCCGCCCACCTGGTCGATGAGGGCGCCGGTGGCGCGGGGGTCGTGGGCGAAGCCGGTCACGGGCAGGCCGATGCCCTTGCGGGCGAGGAGCTGCAGGCTGCGCAGCTTGTCGCGCGAGCGCGAGATCGCGACCGACTCGTTCACGCTGTAGACGTTCATCATCTCGAACTGCCGCACCACGGCGCATCCGAAAAAGGTCTGGCTGGCCCCGATCCGGGGAATCACCGCGTCGAAGCCCTCCAGCTTCTCGCTGCCGAGGAAGATGGCGGGCCGCATCGAGGTGATCTCCATGTGGCAGCGGACGTAGTCGATGATCCGCATCTCGTGCCCGCGCTTGAGGCCGGCTTCGTAGAGGGCGTTGGTGGAGTAGAGCTTCTTGTTGCGCGAGAGGATGGCGATTTTCATGCAAGGAGGCGGTCGGGGACCGCCATGGGGAGTGGGGAAAAGGGCAGGGGGCGGGAACGTCGGGCCGGTTCGGCCTACGCTTGCGGGAGTTGGCGGGGAGGTTTGCCGAATTGGTAGGAAAGGGACGGATCCACGACGAAGCGGCCCTTCATGGCGGCGCGTCCGAGCAGCATCCGGAATTTCATGTTGTCCCGGTTCGTGAGGCTGAACTCGACTTCCCAGGCGCAGGGGCCGAGCGCGACCGGCACGCGGACGAAGGGACGCAGCTCCTCGTGGCCGCCCGAGTCTCGGACGGTGCGGCGGCCGACCAGGGGCCGGTCGCATTCGACGAGAGGGGAGGGGAGCTTCTGCAAGGGATGCACCGAAAAGCGGACCCGGGGCTCGCCCGAGGGGCTCTCGTAGATCTCCAAGCCGCAGGTGTGCAGGCAGGAGCTGCGGGCTCCCGTGTCGATCTTGGCCTTGATCCGGGAGATGCCGAGTTCCGGGATCGCGAGCCATTCTCGCCATCCGAGCAGCAGGGGACTGGACGCGGTCGCGTTCACGCGCGGAAGATACCCGAGCCGCGACGGAGGCCAACTGCTTTCGTTCCCCCGGCGGAGGATTCGACGGGATGGCGCGACCGCCATCTCCCGCGATCTCGGTCTCAGAGCTCCGCGACCTTCAGGTTGCGGTGGTCGATGGCCATGTCGGGCTTGGCGTGCAGTTGCAGCACGAGGGGGCCTCGGGCCGTTCCGGTGTCGCTGGTGTAGGTCATCACCTTCTTGCCGTTGAGGAAGACGACATACTCCATGCCGCGGACCTCGATGCGCATGTGGTTCCAGTCGTCGGCCTTGAGCAGCTCGGCGACGCCCTCGGCTTCGACGGGATAGCCCTTGCCGGGAATGTAGGGCGAGGCGGTCATGTCGCGCTTGAGCGAGCCGGAGATGCCGATCTGGATCTGGTCGTCGCCGCGCACGTGGACGCCGGAGTCGATCGTGCCGCTGACGAATTTGAATTCCAGCTCCATGACGAAGTCGCCGTATTCCTTCTCGGTCCAGAGCACGGAGCCCGTCTGGTCGGGACTGCTGCGCAGCTGCAGCACGCCGTCCTCGACGAGATACCAGATGTTGTTCTCCGGCGCCTTCCAGCCGGCCAGATCCTTGCCGTTGAAGATGGGCTCTAGCTTCTCCCCGGCGTGGAGCGGCGCAAGCCGCGAACGGGGCGGTCGCGCAAGCGACGAAAG
>CAYMMC010000692.1:0-2005 GCA_964391125.1 uncultured Akkermansia sp. | reverse complement strand
TCTTTCCCGACAGATCGCAACGGTCGACCTGGTTGCCGCTGCCGAACATCCCGATCCAGCGGTTCCCCGATTTCTCGGGAACGAAGTCCGAGGACTCGAAGAACAGGCATTCCGTCACCCGACAATGGTTCGCCCGCCGCTTCGAGTCGATGCGGAACTCGAGCCAGTCGGCCTTCGCCCCGCTCAGATTCCGCAAGCGCAGCCCGCTCACGACGAGATGCGAGCCGCCGATGCGAATCCGGGAGGCTCCGGTGAAGATCGTCCTTCCCGGCTCCTCCGCGCGGATGACGATGGGATTCCCCTCCTCGCCTTCCCCGTCGAGGCGCAGGTCGGCGTCCCTCCACTCGCCCTTCGCGAGCACGACGACGTCGCCGGGCTTCGCGTCGCGCACCGCCTTGCGGGCGGATTCGGGGTCGGAGACGGAAATCTCGGCGGCCAGGAGCGCCCCCCCGACGAGCAGCCACGAGACCGCGCCGAGCGTTCCCACCCCCGGTCGGAATCCCTTGGCCCCGCTGCGCCGGCGTGGTTCTTCCCCGCTCATCCCCTCAGTCCCCCAAGGCGGTCCGGAACTGCTCCAGACGCGAGTAGTCCAGGCCGGGCGGGCGATGCTCCAGAAGCCAGTCGAAGTCCTCCTTGGCGCCGTCGAGGTCGTCGCCCTGCACGCGCAGGATGGCCCGTTGGAAGCGCTCGTAGGCGGCGTCGGGCTGGATGGCGAGGAGCAGCTCCAGATAGTTTCCGGCCCGCTCCGGCGCCTGGCGGCGGTTGATCTCGAGATCGATGAGGTTGCGCAGCATGCGCACGGCGATGTCGCGGGGTTCGGCCGGGGCGAAGTGCGAGTCGTCGGAAACGGCGCCGTTGGCCGCGTAGACCGTCTCCTCGACCTGCTCGCGGGTGAATGCCTCGCCCCCCTCGAACACGTCGAAGAGCACCGCCGCGTCCCCGTCGCCCTCCGGCGGGTTCCATCCCACCATGAACTTGCCGGGGATCGGCGCTCCGTGGACTCCGGGAATGGCGAGGCGGCGCGCCAGCTCGACGAAGAGCACGCCCAGGGTGATGGGCAGGCCCTCCCGGTCGTCGAGGACGCGGTTCACGTAGCTGTTGGCGTGGTGGTAGTATTCGCCCCGGCTGCCGTGGAAGCCGTTCTCCTTGAAGAGGAAGTCGCGCAGTGCCTCGGCCCGCTCCCGCGGACCGCCTTCGGGGGCGGCCTTCTCCAGGAAGGCGGCGGACTCCTTGGCGAGCTGGGCGAAGACGGCGCGGTAATGCTCCAGATCGAGATCGGCGTCGTCGATCCGGGCGATCTGGAGACCGACTTCGAAGAGGTCGACCTCCGAGACGGGACGGTCGAGAGCCATGATCAGCTCCCGCTCGACCGCGACGCGGTGGATCTCGCCCTCGAGCGAACGCAGCTCGCCGATGCGCCGCTCCAGACGGTCCACGGCGTCGAGCAGGAAGCGCCGCCCCTTCTCGCTGTGGCGCCCGAATTCGACCATCACCTCGTCGCTCGCCCCCTCCGCCTCGTGCCGGGCGAGGGCTCGGTCGAACTGCTCCCGGTCCTCCGCGGAAAGCTCCTGCGGCGACAGGTCCCCGCCCACGCGGAACTCGCGGAACTCGGCGACGGTCTGGCGGAACTTGCAGAGGCCGGCCTTGCCTCCCCTCAGCTCCGCGTCTTCGAGATTCAGCACCGGCAATTCGTTGACCCAAGCGAGGATGCGATCCTTTTCCACCCGCACGCGGAGCCGGTTCCAATCTCCCGGCACGTAGGAAGGTGCGGCGACTTGGTCCAAAATGGTCCAACTGTAGACGTCCGGCCCTTCGAAACGGGTGAGCCGCATTCTTCCGTTGCTGGGATAGAAACCGTAGTGAACCTGATCTCCGTCCGAGGCGAAGATCAGGCCGGCGGCGCCGGACTCGTCGTCGAACTTCACCTTCACCGACACTTCATAGGGCTCCTTGGGCACGGCGAGCGAGGAATGGCAAATCGCCCGCCCGCCGAAGCCGTCCCCTG
>CAYMMC010000691.1:0-2009 GCA_964391125.1 uncultured Akkermansia sp. | reverse complement strand
GGCTTATGATATCGAACCTGCCATGGTCGAACGCACCACCGCACGGGCCTCAGACGAGGGTATTCCGAATCTTCAAAGCGAGCTGCGCGATGTCACCGCGGAGGGCTTCGGTGTGGGCGACGACTCTCAGGATGCCGTTTTCTTGTTCAACCTCCTCCATTGCGAGGAGCCGGTCGCGCTCCTGCTGGAGGCCTCTCGAACGCTGCGTTCGGGTGGGCGGTGTCTGGTGATCCATTGGAGGCATGATGCGCGCACGCCGAGGGGGCCGGACTTGTCGATTCGTCCGAAGCCTTCGCAGATCGTGAACTGGGCCGAAGCGGCCGGCTTGGTGTCTCTACTGAATGAGCCGGTCGATCTCCCACCCTGGCACTTCGGGATGATTCTTGGGAAGGCTTGATCCGTCGGTTTCAAACCGCATGAATGAAAGCAATCTGCCACCTGATCCCCCCTCAAAGTCCTGAATTTCGGGGGTTTCCGTCGAAGGTGCGGCCGGAACCAAATCCAACAAAGCGAGAAACCATTCATTATCAACGGCTTGCAATTTTGCGCCAACCTGCACAATATTCTCCGCGAAAGCCCGCCTGCGGCCGGCGGAGCTTGCGCTCCCTCCGCCGACCGTCTATCTTCCCGTTTCTCCGCGCACATGGCCCGGCTCCTTCCCTTCCTCCCCGTCGCCCTCCTGCTCGCCTCCTGCGTCACCGACACGCGCCACCTCGTCGAAGTTTCGGTGCCCGACCAGCGCATGGCGGTCTACCGCGACGGCATCCGCATCCGCGAGTATCCCGTCTCCACCTCGAAGTTCGGTCTCGGCGACGAGAAAGGCAGCAACCGGACGCCGCTCGGCGCCTTCCGGGTCGCGAGGAAGATCGGAGAGGGGGCCCCCGCCGGCGCCGTCTTCAAGTCCCGCAAGCCCACCGGGGAGATCCTGCCCCCCGACGCGCCGGGACGCGATCCCATCGTCACCCGCATCCTCTGGCTGAAGGGGCTGGAGCCGCACAACGCGAACGCCTACAAACGCTACATCTACATCCACGGCACGCCGGAGGAGCGCAGCATCGGCACCCCGTCCAGCTACGGCTGCGTCAGGATGAGGTCCGGCGACGTCATGGATCTCTTCGGGATCGTCGGCAGAGGCGCCAGCGTCCGCATCGCCAACGAACCGCTGCGGCCAGCCGGGACCGCCGCCGGAACGCCGTGAACCCTGCTTGCGCGGCCCTCGGCCCTCAGTGGGCCTGCCGCTCCAGGCTCCAGTCGAGCGTCAGTCCCATGCCATGGGGCAGGGGGACGAGGGGCCCCTCGCCGGTGGCGACGGGCGGCGCGGCGGAAGGTTCGCGGACGAGCGCGAAGGTCGCCGCCGAGGCGGGGAAACCGTAGAAGGCGGGACCGTTCGCGCAGAGAAAGCGTTCGAGAGCGGCGCGTCCGGCGTCCGAGCCGAGGTCGGCCCCGGCCGCTTCGAAGGCCATGGCGTAGAGCTGGGGGGCGCAGCCGCCGGTGTAGCACCCCGCCGCGCAGCCGCATTCGGTCGCCTTGGCGGTGTGGGGGGCGCTGTCGGTGCCGGCGAAGAACTTCGATTGCCCCGGCGCGAGCACGGCTTGGCGCAGGGCGGCGCGGTCGGCTTCGAATTTCACGAGCGGCAGGCAGTAGAGGTGATGTTTCAACCCCTGCAGGAGGTCGCCCGCCGTGTAGAGGAGGTGCTGGGGCGTCACGGTCGCGCCGACGGCGCCGGACGCCGCCGCCACGAAGCCCGCCGCCGCCGCCGTGGTGATGTGCTCGCAGACGATGCGCAGCCCGGGATGGGCGTCGACGAGGCGGGGCATCGTTTCGGAATAGAAGATCGATTCCGCCGTTCGGTCGCGGTCGAAGTAGGCCGGGCCGGAGAGCGCGTGCTGTTCGCCGTGGACGCAGAGGACGACGCCGTGGTCCTCCATGGCCCGGAACACATCTCCTCCGATCCATTCGTCCATGGGAACGCCGTGCTCGGCGTTGGTGGTGCCGTGGGGCGGGTAGTA
>CAYMMC010000690.1:0-2010 GCA_964391125.1 uncultured Akkermansia sp. | reverse complement strand
CGACACGATTCAATCGCGGGATGCGATAGAAATCCGGGAGTGCTTTCAGATCGCGGACGAGTTCCTCGACAACCTGAAATTCAACGAGTGCCTCCCCACGGATCTCTCCCACGAGATTCTGAGGGAGCGAATGCTCCGCCTTGGCGAAATCGAAGAAGCGATCTCTGTGGATGTGGTGGAGGTGGTTCTTTGATTTGCGGCCGCCATATAGATTATGTCGCAGGCAGGATGCCTGCTCTACGGCACAGGCTGGAAGTGTTACGTCGCCTATTTGGAGACCGCATTAATAAGATTTATTGCCCGCAGCCGCGTGAATCCGCCGGTTCATTTCCATGCGCTCATCCACCTGAGCCTCTCCTTCGCCCCCGCCGCACCGGTTGACCGGAACATCCGCCTTCACCGACCCCGCTCGATCCTCACGCCGGAGAGCTTCCATCCGATCAGCCCCTGGCGCGAGAAGAGCAGGGTGGCCGTCTCCCCTTCCGACGAACCGGCCGGTCCGCCCGCCAGCGTGACCGCGAAGCGGTTAAGGTTCTCGTAACCCATGCGAGAAACATCCATCCCTCCGTCGCTCCCGCCTTCGCGCGGGCCTTCGTCGGGCGTGGTGGTGGGTGGAGGCTCCGAAGCTCCTGCCTCCTCGTTCATCATCTCGTCCAGATCCCGTCCCTGCATCATCTGGACAAGCCCCTCGGGGGTCACGAAGGCATCGACCATCGGGCCAACCATCAAGGCGCCGAGCGCCGCCCCCAAGGCCTCGAAGCCATCCCCTTCGCCTTCGGCCGTCTCTTGGGCGAGACGAGCCATGATCGCCCCTTTGAAGCTCTCGCGGAGCTGCGGAAAATCGACTCGGTCCGCGACGAAGACCGCGTCGTTGCGCTCGACGGCTCCTTTCAGGCGGTAGAGCGTCGCGTAGGGACTGGCGAAATAGGCCAGGATCAGGACGAGTCCGACCGCCCCGCCCAGCACGACAAGCTTCCGGCGAGATGAGCGGCGTCCTGCGGCGGAATCTGAGGGAATGGGGCGATTGGACGTCGTCGCAGGCGGAAGCGGGACCGGCTTGGGCGCGGGAACTTTGACGATGGAGTGGATCGGCCGCCACTCCTCCCATCCCTCCTCCCAACAGTGGTCGGTGAGCAGAAAGCTCCCCGCCTCGACATGACGGATCAGCTCATCGAGTTCGAAAGGGCCGAATTGTTCGTTGTCTTTGAGGACGAGAATAGGCATGGCGGCGGCGAATTGGGTTTTCGAATCCCCCGGAACGGGAAGGAGAAAAGAAGAAGACCAAAGAGTAGCACAGGGGGTGGGACATCCACAGTCCATCGGTTAAAAATTTGAGAAACCTCCATCCGCCGAGCGTTCGCGAGCCGTCAGCCCTCGCGAACGCTCCGCGCGGCTCCGTGCAGGGAGAAACGTCCTCCCCCAATTTCGCCCCATCTCGCCCTGGTTCGTGGCCTCAGCGACCTCGGCGGTCTCATGGCAAGACAGGGAATACGGATGCAGGTGGATCGAGCGGGTGCCGGATCGTGCCCAACAGGGCGAAACGTGAAAACTCGGCTGCAAGTCCTTCGGAAGTCCCAAGTGCCAAAATCCTACAAACTTCCTACGCGCCAGGGAACACGAAGGCCTGTGCAACAAACCCTTGATGTATTTGCAACTCGTTTATCCTCAATATCTCAATTCTGAATTTGCAATTAGCCGGTCGTCGGTTCGAGTCCGACAGTTGGCTTCCTCTTTTTCAAGAACCTGCAAGAGGATCGGAAAACTTCCGGCCATCCTACTTCTACGTCCTTAAATTTCCCGACGCCCTTAGCTTCCAAGGAGATCAGAGACCGCTCTTTCTCTTTCTGCGCAAGAAAGACCGGAGCGTCCGGCGCGGAAGCGGACCGCCAGTCGCGGAATCAAACACCTCCGGCAGAACCGGAGGCTTGGGGATTGGAGCCGCCCGAAGCGGCCTGCGACATCGTCCCTCGGGAGATCTCAAACGCCTTCCCCCGCAATGTCCATCATCCC
>CAYMMC010000689.1:0-2010 GCA_964391125.1 uncultured Akkermansia sp. | reverse complement strand
GAAGCCCGGAATTCGGATGTCTGGTTTCGGATTTCAATCAAAACAATTCCAACTGCCCCGGCATCCTCCGGCGGAAGGCCGCCGTCGAAAGCGGAACCCGGGGCCGGTCGAGGCCGTGGCGTCGCTTCGAGACGGCCAGCAGTTGGGCGATCTGCTCGGCGAGGGGACCGGTGCCCGTCATGCGGCTGCCGTAGTCGGTGTCGTTGAGCGCGCCTTTCCTGACTTGGCGGATGCGTCCGAGAATCAGCTCCTTCCGGTCCGGCTCGAAGCGCTCCAGCCACGCGGCGAAGACGTCCTTCACCGCGTAGGGCAGGCGCAGCATCGTTCCCGAGGCGAAGCCGGCCCCGTGCGCCGCCGCCGCCGCGACCAAGGCGGGGATCTCGTGGTCGTTGAGGCCGGGTATGATCGGGGCGATGGAGGCGCCCACGGGGATGCCGGCCTCGCTCAGCGCCTTCATCGCGGCAAGCCGGGCGGCGGGGCGCGAGGCCCGCGGCTCCATTGCCGAGGCGAGCTTCGCATCGAGGGTGGTGAGGGAAAGGACCACCTTCGCCGCGCCATGGGAGGCCAGCTCCGCGAGCAGGTCGAGATCCCGCACCACGAGGGCGTTCTTCGTGACGATGCCGACGGGCTGCCGGAAATCCACCAGCACGGCGAGGCAGCGGCGGGTGATCTCCAGCGTCCGCTCCACGGGCTGGTAGCAGTCGGTGACCCCGCTGCACGCGAGCGGGGTGGGACGCCAGCTCTTTTTCGCGAGCGCCTCCTCCAGCAGCCCGGCCGCCCGTTCCTTCACGAGGATGCGGGATTCGAAGTCGATTCCCGAGCTGTAGCCGAGATATTCGTGGTAGGGCCGGGCGTAGCAGTAGGCGCAGCCGTGCTCGCAGCCTCGATAGGGATTGAGGCTGTAGGCGAATCCGATGTCCGGGCTGGCGTTCGCGCTGAGGATGGATTGGCTGTCGTCGCGGAGGAACTCGGTGCGGACGCGACGGGGTTCGAAGTCGGGGTCGCTGCCCGCGATCTCCTCCCACGCCCCGGGGTCGCTTTCGACGGCGAGCCGTTCGAAGCGGTTGGGCGGGTTCTCCACGGTGCCCCGTCCGCGATGGGAAAGATGGATGTTCATTTTGAAAATGAACAAATGAACAGTATTTTGCCGTTCGGTCAAGCCCGTCCCCTTGGCCCCGCCCCCGCATGGCGCGACGCGCGTCTGGCCTGTTCGGTGTCGTTTTCTCCTTCCCTCCGCTCCGTTCGATTTCGTAGACTGCCCCGACAGCCATCCCCGCCATGTCCCATATTCTCTCCCTCGACCAGGGCACGACCTCGTCCCGCGCCATCCTCTTCGACCACGCCGGCGCTCCCGTCGCCGTCGCGCAGAAGGAATTCCCCCAGATCTTTCCGAAGCCCGGCTGGGTCGAGCACGATGCCGCGACGATCTGGGCGACGCAGTCGGGCGTCGCCGCCGAGGTGCTCAAGAAGGCGCGCCTGAAGGCCGCCGACATCGCCGCCATCGGCATCACCAACCAGCGCGAAACCACGGTGGTGTGGGACCGGGAGACCGGTCAGCCCATCCACAACGCCATCGTCTGGCAGGACCGCCGCACCGCCGCCGTCTGCGACCGCCTCCGCGCGGCGGGGAAGGACAGGCTGATCGCGCGCCGCACCGGCCTGATCCTCGACGCCTATTTCTCCGCGACCAAGCTGCAGTGGATCCTCGAGCACGTGAAGGGCGCCCGGGCGAAGGCGAAGGCGGGGAGGCTGGCCTTCGGCACGATCGACACCTGGCTGCTCTGGAACCTCACCGGCGGACGCGTCCACGCGACCGACCCGAGCAACGCCTCGCGCACGATGCTCTACAACATCCACAAGCAGGCCTGGGACCGGGATCTGCTGGAGCTCTTCGACGTGCCCGCCGCGATCCTGCCCGAAGTGCGCGGCTCCAGCGAGGTCTACGGCTCGACCACGGACCTGGGGAGCGAGATCCCCATCGCGGGGATCGCGGGCGACCAGCAGGCCGCC
>CAYMMC010000688.1:0-2014 GCA_964391125.1 uncultured Akkermansia sp. | reverse complement strand
GAAAGGAACAGCGGAGCGCGAAGGCCCCAGCGGAGCCGGTTGATTGTCTTTACCGAAAAATGGCGCCGGGCGCAAGCGTTTCCCCCGCCTCCAATGCGTCATCCGAGTCCCGCGGGCCAAGCGCCGAGGCGGAAATGATCATTTGAACAATTTTTTCGGGAAAAGGTTTGCAAATCCCGGTCGGACTGGGGACAATCCGGCCATGTCATTGACCTGCGTCTTCTCGGGAGCCGTCCACGGAGTCAACGCCGTGCCGGTGGAGGTGGAGGTCAACGCCTCCGACGCCGGAAAGGTCGAGATCAAGCTCGTCGGCCTGCCCGACGCGGCGGTGCGGGAGAGCATCGACCGCGTCATGACGGCGATCAAGAACAGCGGGCTGCGCTGGCCCGCCAAGGCGATCACGATCAACCTGGCTCCCGCCGACCTGCGCAAGGAGGGCCCCAGCTTCGACCTGCCCATCGCGGTGGGGATGTGCTCGCTCGACCAGGACCGCAACGGAGCCCTCAGCGACGGCGCCTTGAAGAAATGCGCCATGGCCGGAGAGCTCGCCCTCGACGGGCGGGTGCGTCCGGTCAAGGGCATCCTTCCCCTCGCCCTCCAGGCCAGGCAGCAGGGCCTGCGGGCCATCTTCGTCCCGAAGGAGAACGCGGTCGAGGCCAGCATCGTCGAGGGCATCTACGTCTACGGCGTCGAGACGCTGCGCGACGCCTACGGGCTGCTCGCCGGGGAGAGCCACATCCGGCCCGAGCGCCTCGACCGCGAGGCCTTCTTCCATTCGAAGCAGCGCTATTCCATCGACTTCGACGAAGTGAAGGGGCAGGCCCACGCCAAGCGCGCCCTCGAGGTGGCGATGGCGGGCGGGCACAACATTCTCATGCTGGGCAGCCCCGGCACCGGCAAGTCCATGCTGGCGAAGCGCCTCGTCACCATCCTCCCCGCGATGACGGAGGAGGAGGCGATCGAGACGACCAAGATCCACAGCGTCGCCGGGCTCGTCGACGCGAAGAACAGCTTCCTCGCGACGCGCCCCTTCCGCTCGCCGCACCACACCATCTCCGACGTCGGCCTGCTCGGCGGCAGCAGCCTGCCGACGCCCGGCGAGGTCAGCCTCGCCCACAACGGCATCCTCTTTCTCGACGAACTGCCCGAATTCCGCCGCTCCACCCTCGAGGTCTTGCGGCAGCCGCTGGAGGACGGCCAGGTCACGATCTCTCGGGCGGCGGGCAAGTTCACCTTTCCGAGCCGCTTCAGCCTCGTCGCGGCGATGAACCCCTGCCCCTGCGGCTACCTGGGCGACCCGGCGCGGGAATGCCGCTGCTCGCCCGGCCAGATCGCGAAATACCGCCAGCGCATCAGCGGTCCGCTGCTCGACCGCATCGACCTGCACGTCGACGTGCCCGCCATCGACTACCGGGAGCTGCGTTCGGAGAGCGGGGGCGAGTCCTCCGACGCGATCCGCGAGCGGGTCGAGAGGGCCCGGCAGGTCCAGTTGGCCCGCTTCGTCTCCCATCCCGGCGTGATGTGCAACGCCGACATGGGAAGCCGGCTCGTCGCCGAGTTCTGCGCGCTCGACCCGGCGGGCGAGCGGACCCTGGAGCAGGCGATGGAGGTCCTGCACTTCAGCGCCCGCGCCCACGACCGCATCCTCAAGGTCGCCCGGACCCTCGCCGACCTCGAGGGCTCGCGCGACCTCCGCGAGGTCCACGTCCTCGAGGCGATCCAATACCGCACCCTGGACCGGAACCTCTGGCGGTAGGCGGGGGCGCCCGAGACGATGCCCCCGTCGGGCTGGCGCCGGCTTCGACGGTTTCGTGCCGCATTTCCTCGGACCCAAGGTCTCGCCGGCCAGGGCGATTCCGAAGCCGCCCCCGCACAAGCGTCACTTGAGCATCGCATTTCGGCGTTGGAACGTTAAGTAAGGGACGGCTCCGCCGTCTCAGATCCCATGCTCCCCCTTCGCTCCGTCCTTTTCGTCCTGTCGGCGCTCTTCGCGGCGTCGCTCTCCGCCCAGTCG
>CAYMMC010000687.1:0-2015 GCA_964391125.1 uncultured Akkermansia sp. | reverse complement strand
GAAGCCGCGGATGCGCCGCAGGACGGCGCCGTAGGCGAGCATCTGGAGCAGTTTGTCCTCGGGCGCAGGCTCGACGATGGCGAGGTGGAGGGGAATCCCCGCCACCGCGCAGGCGGCCGCGAGCGCCGCCCCCGTGTTGCCGCTAGAGGTGGCGAGACAGTGCGTCGCCCCGCGCACGAGCATCTGCGAGACAGCCGCCGTGGCGAAGCGGTCCTTGTAGGAGCCGGTCGGGTTGAGGGACTCGAGCTTGAAATGCAGATTGGCCAGCCCAGCCGCCGGTCCGATGCGGCGCGACCGGACGAGCGGCGTGTTGCCTTCTCCGAGGGTGAGGGACGGTGCGGTCATGGCTCACATGCCGGGAATCACGGATGGAAGCACCACGCCGACCGAGTCGCCTTTGCGCACTCGCGGGAAGGTGCGCAGGACGAGGACGCGACCGCTCTCCTCCGCAGGGACGGCCAGTTTCGCTTCTCCGACGAGGTCGAGGACGTGGCCGAGGATCTGGCCTTTTTCGATCTGGTCGCCGAGGGCGACGGCCGGTTCGAAGCAGCCGTCCATCGGTGCGGGATGGGAGACCTGCATGTGCCCGGCGCCGGGACGAGAGTCTTCGACGGTCTCCTCGACCCGGTTCGGCGGGAGGGCGCGGTCGATCATGCCGAGTTCGGCCATGACGTTGAGGACGCCATCGAAATACGCCCCGACGCCTTCTTCGGTGCAGCTCGCCGATCCGAGATGCTCCGTGTAGATCGCGGGCACTCCGGCATCGCGGGCGACGGAGAGGGAGCGGCCCTCGAGCGCCGCCGAGGAGCCCCAGACCACCGGCAGGTTGAAGGCGCGGGCCATGCGGCGCTGCTCCTCGAGAACGGCGGGATCGGAGACCATCATGTAGCCCGCGAGGGGAAAGACGGCGAGCTCGGTGCCGCCGGTGTGCAGGTCGATGTAGCGGTCGGCGGAGCGGATCAGCTCGGCAAGCGCGGCGGCAACCCGCTCGGTGGGCGAGCCGTCCGCGCGACCGGGGCAGGTGCGCGCGAGATCGAGGCCGTCCTCGGCGGCGCAGCGGTGGCCTCGAAAAAAGGCGGCCTCGTTGACCACCGGGACGAGGGTGAGCCGCCCCCGCACAAGGCTCCCCTCGCCCGAAAAGAATCGGATGAGACGGCGGATCGCGAGGATGGGCTCGAACTCGTCGCCGTGGACGCCTCCGGTGACGAGGAGATGCGGCCCCGCTCCGTCGGCGCAGAAGGATCGGGAGGTCAGGTTCATCGGGTTTCGCGAAGCATGGCCGCTGCTCAGTCCCGGGGCGGCTGGTGGTTCAAGTAGCCTTTCAGGCGGATTCCTCCATCCACCGTCAGCACCTCGCCCGTCACGTAGTCCGCGTCGTCGGAGCAGAGATAGACCGCCGCCTTGCCGATGTCGGAAGGCAGGCCGAGGCGTCCCCAGGGGATCTCCCGTCCTCCGTCCTCGATGGCGCCCGCGCCGAAGACCTCGCGCTCGCCGGGCGTGTCGATCCATCCCGGGGCGATGGCGTTCACGTTGACGCGATGCGACACGAGTTCTCCGGCGAGGGTGCGCATGAGGTGGTCGAGCCCGGCCTTGGCCGCGTTGTAGGCGGCGGCGCGGGGAAAGGGGGCGACGCCGTGGACGGAGGAGATGAAGACGATCTTGCCGCCGCCCCCGCGTTCGACGAAATGGCGTCCCACGAGCTGGCTCATGTGGAAGCCGCTGGTGAGCGAGCCCTGGATCGTCTTCTCGAAGACCTCGGGATCGAGATCGAGGAAGTCGGCGCGGCGGCTGAAGGCGGGATTGCTGACGAGGATGTCGAGGCGCCCCGCTTCGGCGAGAGCGGCGGCGGCGAGCGACTCGCATCCGGCCCGGCCGAAGATGTCGGCTTCGACCGGCCAGCAGCGCCGCCCGAGGGCCCGGATCTCCTCGGCGGCGGACTGGAGGTCGGGACTGCCGGGGCGGTCGTTGAGGACGATGTCGGCGCCGGCCTCGGCGAGGGCGAGGGCGCAGCCTTT
>CAYMMC010000686.1:0-2025 GCA_964391125.1 uncultured Akkermansia sp. | reverse complement strand
GTCATCGCGGCCACCAACCGACCCGACGTCCTCGACCCCGCCCTCATCCGTCCCGGCCGCTTCGACCGCCAGATCGTCGTCCCCCTGCCCGACGTCAAGGGACGCCTCGAAATCCTCCGCGTCCACGCCAAGAAAGTGAAACTCGGCCCCGACGTCGACCTCGAACGCCTCGCCCGCATGACCCCAATGTTCAGCGGCGCGGACCTCGCCGCCATCATCAACGAGGCCGCCATCGCCGCAACCATGCACAACAAGGACTTCATCGAGCAGGAAGACCTCGAAGAAGGCCGGGACAAGGTCAGGTTCGGCCGCGCCCGCAAGAGCCGTGTCCGCGAGGCCGAAGAGAACCGCGCCACCGCCTACCACGAGGCCGGACACGCCGTCCTCCAGGCCCTCCTCAAGGACGCCGACCCCCTCCACAAGGTCACCATCATCCCACGCGGCCAGGCCCTCGGCGCCACCTTCAGCCTCCCCGAAAAGGACCGCCTCGGCTACAGCCTCCGCTACCTCAAGGCCACCATGCGCGTCGCCTGCGCCGGCCGCATCGCCGAGCAACGCGCCGTCGGCGACGTCTCCTCCGGCGCGGCCATGGACATCACCCAGGTCACTCGCTTCGCCCGCGTCATGATCGAAGAGTGGGGCATGAGCGAACGCCTCGGCTTCGTCCGCTACGGCGCGGACGAACGACGCGAGTCCTTCTTCCCCGACAGAGGCTACTCCGAGGAGACCGCCCGCATCATCGACGACGAGGTCCGCCGACTCGTCGACGAGGCCTACAGCGACGCCGAGCGAATGCTCAACGACAACTGGGACAAGGTCGAGGCCGTCGCCCAGGCCCTCCTCAAGCACGAGACCCTCTCCGGCGACGAGGTGCTCCGGCTCATGCGAGGCGAGGCGCTCGGCCGGTCAACCACCGCGGACCTCCTCGCCGCCGAGGCCCGCAAGCGCGCCCCGGGCGACCGTCCCGCGAGTGAGCCTCGCACCGACACCGAGGGCGATGCCCCCCCGGGCCTCCTCCCGACCCCCGCTTGAATCGACACGACAACGAGCGTTCCTCACTCCCCGACGGCGCTCGAACCCGCCGCCGAGGCGCCCCCGCGAACGCCGACCGCCCACCGTGTCAGCCCCGTCGCGATCAGCGCGTTCCACAGCACCGCCGCGCCGAAGACAGTCACGCCCGACCGGTCCGGCATGATCGCGAGCAGCGAGCACGCCACCGCCCCGAACGCCGCCAGCAGCAGCACCGTCCCCGACCCCGTGAGCGCGAACAGCGCCACCGCCATCGCCAGCGCGGTCGTGGCGACGGCGAAACTCACCGGGATCATCGGGATGACCGCCTCGGGCAGCCCGCCGAGCGGCAGGCTCCAGGTCTGGATCGCCAGTTCGATCGCCCCGACCCATTCCGGGAACCAGATGCCGAACGTCGCCCCCAGCGCGCCGATCGCCAACGCGGGCGGGTCCAGGAGTCGGCGCGCCACCGTCATCGCCCCGAAGAACACCGCCGCGAAACCCAGCCCCAGCGACATCGCCGCCTGCTCGGGCGATGCGTAGGTCAGTCCGATCCACCCCGCGTGCGCCACCAGCCCCGCCAGGCTCATCCAGATCAGGGCCAGCGCACAGGACCGCATCGCCGTCGACCAGCGCACCTGCCTCGCCGCGCGTCGCGATCGAACCTCCTCGCGCTCGGCCTGCTGCCGGTACGGATCGTCCCGCATCTCCTCGATGCGCTTGCGAAGCCGCTCGCACTCCTCCTCCAGTTCCGTGCATCGCGCCTCCGCGCGTTCGGCCTCGCCCGGCGCGGCCTGCCCGTCCGCCGCCGTCTCCGCCGCACGCGCGCGCGCCGAAGCCAGGTCCGCCCGCGCGGCCTCCAACTCCGCCACCGCCGTCTGACGCTCCGCGTCAAGGGCGGCCCGCCGCTCCTCGAGTTCCCGCGTCAACTCCGCGATCCGTTTCGCTCGCTCCGACAGTTGCCGCTCCCGCTCGGCGGCCTCCAGGCTGGTGCTGGCAGCTAGCCGCTCCCGCTGA
>CAYMMC010000685.1:0-2026 GCA_964391125.1 uncultured Akkermansia sp. | reverse complement strand
AACATGATGGCCACCTCGGGGCAGACCCGGGAGCAGGCGGGGCAGTTGGTCTTGCAGTTGTCGTTGTTCTGCACCTGGATGCGCTTCTCCCCGTCGATGCCGTAGACGTCGAAGAGGCAGAAGCTGAGGCACTGCATGCAATTGGTGCAGCGGTCGTAGTCGATCACGGGGAACCAGGGCTTCCACGAACCGGGCTGGCCGGGGCGGTTCAGCTCGGCGCCGATCTGCTCGCGGGTCTCGGCGACGAGGGAGACGATTCCGGCGGCGTCGAGCCCGCCGGTGTCCCGCGTGGCGATGCGGGCGCGTCCGCTGCCGTCCACGATCTCGGGCGGCGGCCCGTCGAAGCGGCCGAGGACGACGATGGGGCGGTCCGCCGCCGCGGTCGGGGCGGGGCGGCCGGAGTCCGCCGCGATCCGGAGCACGGAGTATCCCTGGTCGAGGAGGGCGGCGGTGACGGAAAGGCGGCAGCCGCTTTCCCAGGGGGCGGCGCCGAGCCCTTCGTAGAGGATCACCTGGGTGGGATGGACGTCGTTCTTCATTCGGAGGCGGAGGGGGCGGGCGCTTCCTCCAGCAAGGCCTCGACGAGCGTTTCGGCGGGGGTGTCGCGCATGTTCAGCACCTCGACGCGCCCGTCGCCGGGGAGGGGGAAGCCCGCCTGGTGGAAGAGCCACTTCACGGCGCGGGGATAGCAGGCGGCGATGCGCACGGGGGCGTCGCCGGAGAGGATCTCGCCGAGGCTCGCGTCCTTCCGGGCGGCCATCTCGCAGAGGTCGGCGACGCTCTCGAAGCTCGCTCCGGACTCGCAGAGGCGCTCGAGGACTTCGTTCTTCGCCGCTTCGGGCACGGCCTGGGCGAAGGCGCAGCGGCAGTAGAGGATCTTGGCGGGTGGGGCGCTCAATGTCGGCGGGCAGTCGTTGCCGGTTCGTGTTTCCGGAGTCGGGGGAACGGGCAACGATCCGGGACAAAGCGCCGGGTTTCAATCGCTATTTGCCGGAGGGAAACGCGCAAAGGCGGGGGTTTTTCAAGAATGGCCAGGGGAATTTTGAGTTTCCAAATGCACGATCCCCATTACCCTATTCGGATTGTGTCCCATTCCGATCCAGCATCCCGTCTCCCGCGCTCCGTCTGGGCTGTCGCCCTGATTTTCGCCGGGTTCGCCGGGGCGGGGCGGGGCCAGGAGGCGGCGGTCCCCGCCGCCGGGCTGCCGGAGCGATTTTTCCAGGTGCAGGACGAGGCGGGCTTTCTCTGGCAGGCCTTGGACAACGGGGCGCTGCTCTCGGGCGACACGCAGTATCTCCAGTCGGGACTGAACCTCATCGTCGGCGGGGAGCCCTTCGCCCCGTCCGCGGCGACGGCGAACGAGCCGGGCGGCGGGGGCGGGCGTATCGCGGTGCGCCTCGAGGAGAAGCGGCCGGGGCTGGCGATCTCGCGGGATCTCTGGTTCGACACGCATCGCTCCGGAGTCCGGGTCTGGGATGCGTTCGCGAACACCGGCGACGCCGAAGTCACGCTGGAGGTGGTCCTGCGCACGACCTACCCCTTCGCCTGGCAGAGCCTGCACGGGACCGGCGGCGGCGTGCTCGGCGCCGAGCCGGGCCTGGCGGCGCGTCCGGGGGACTACAGTCTCGGCGTCCACTTCAGCCCGTCCGAGGGGCGGCACGACACCTTCTTCCTCTACGGCAGCGAGAAGGGCGGACAGAGACCGGAGCTGAAGGCCTCCGCGAATTCCAGGGAGCTGATCTTCTCCTACACGCTGCGGGTGCCGGCGGGGGAAAGCCGCAGTCTCGTCCATTGGATCCTGCAGCGGAACCTGTCCGAAGTCTCGCAGGACCTCGTGGCCTTCGCCCCCTTCGTGCAGCGCGGCCAGTGGATCGACGCTGGGCTGGACCCGAAGGTCTTCGCCCAGGTCGCGAACCTCGCTCCCGAGGCCTTTCCCTCGACGACGGCGCCGCCGGCCCGGCTCCGCCCGCTGGTGGCGCTGAACGAGCTGACGGACCGCCTCGGCCTGTCCCGCCGGGGCGAGGAC
>CAYMMC010000684.1:0-2029 GCA_964391125.1 uncultured Akkermansia sp. | reverse complement strand
CTCCGCAAGAGGCTGTCGCTGCGGATTTCGGCCAACTCCACCTTCCTCCCCTCCGCCGGAGACGCCGTCTCCGTCCAGGTGAAGACGAAATAGCGGATCCGTTTCCGATTCCGCCGCATGGGCCGGAGCACGTGCGATTTCAGGCGAATGCCGGAAATTTCCCTAGCAAGTCCCGCTTTTGAAGCGAAGCTTCCCCTTTGAGCGCGAGTTCCCGCAACGTCATTCAATGAGCCATAGCATTTCCTCCCGGGCGAATGTCGATTTGATCGATCAAAAATACGCCGAATGGAAGAAGGAGCCCCTGTCCGTCGATCAGAACTGGGCCATGTTTTTCGAAGGCTTCGAGCTGGGCCTGACCCAGCCCGCGCCGCCGAAGGGCGCCGTCGCCCCGCCGGTCGCCGCCGAAGGCCCGATGGACCTCTCCACCCACGCCCGGATCGTCTCGCTCATCAACGCCTTCCGCACCCTGGGGCACACCGCCGCTTGGCTCGATCCCCTGGAGGACCTGCCTCCCAGCCAGCCGCTCCTCAGCCTGGAGCATCTCGGTCTGCATCCCTCGCAGCTCGAGGAGGAGGTCTCGACCGAGCTCTACGAGAAGGGGCGCCGGATGAAGTTGAGCGAGATGGTGGACCGGCTGCGCCGCACCTACTGCGAGCGGATCGGCTTCGAGATCATGCACGTGCAGACGCCGGAGGTTCGCAACTGGCTGCTTCGTCGCATCGAGACCCGCATCGACCATGCGGGGCCGTCGCTGGAGGAGAAGAAGCTCGCCTTGCAGTGGCTGACCGAGGCCGAGCTCTTCGAACGCTTTCTCCACCGGAAGTACGTCGGACAGAAGCGCTTCTCCCTCGAGGGGGGCGACTCCCTCATGGTCGCGCTGAACGGGCTGATGCGGCGGTTCCCCGACTACGGCATTGAGGAGATGGTCATGGGCATGGCCCACCGGGGGCGGCTCAACGTGCTGGCGAACCTGCTGCGCAAGCCGCTCACGGCGCTGCTCTACGAATTCTCCGACAACTACGTCCCCAACCTCGTGGCCGGCGACGGCGACGTGAAGTACCACCTCGGCTACGAGACGAACCGTGAGATCGACGGGAAATGGGTGAAGATCCAGCTCGCCGCGAACCCCAGCCACCTCGAGGCGGTCAGCCCGGTGGTCGAGGGCAAGGCCCGCGCCCGGCAGCGCGCCTTCGATCCGCAGCGCCGCGACTCCTTCGTCGACCGGGCCACCGTCATTCCGATCCTCGTCCACGGCGACGCCGCCTTCGCGGGGCAGGGGAGCGTGCCCGAGACCCTGAATCTCTCCCAGCTCCTCGGCTACCGCACCGGCGGCACGATCCACCTCGTGGTGAACAACCAGATCGGCTTCACCACGACGCCGAAGGACGCGAGATCCTCCGCCTACTGCACCGACGTGGCGAAGATGATCGAGGCGCCCGTCTTCCATGTGAACGGCGACTCCCCCATGGACGTGCTCTACGCCGTCGAGCTGGCGCTGGCCTTCCGCCAGCGCTTCGCCCGGGACGTCGTCGTCGACATCGTCTGCTACCGCCGCCACGGCCACAACGAGGGCGACGAGCCCGCCTTCACCCTGCCGAACACCTACCGCGAGATCGGCCAGCACGCCACGCCCCTGGCCATCTTCCGCCGCCGCCTCGTCGAGGCCGGCGAGATCACCGCCGAGGAGGCCGACGCCGTCGAACGGGAGTGCCAGGCCAAGCTCGACAGCGAGATGGCCGAGCTGCAGGAAGCGATCGAGCAGGGCACGGACCACCTGCTCGGCGACCCGGGCGAACCTCCGCAGCCGGACTACACGCACGATCCCGTCGCCACGGGGATCGAGATCGAGAAGCTCCGCACCATCGGGCGGCGCATCTCCGAGGTGCGCGGCACGGTGAAGGTGCATCCCAAGCTGGAGACTCGCTTCCTCAAGCCGCGCCGCGAGGCGATCGAGTCCGGGCAGGGCATCAACTGGGCCTTTGCCAAAGCGCTCGCCTTCGGCTCGCTGCTCAAGCAGGACATCGCGGTG
>CAYMMC010000683.1:0-2029 GCA_964391125.1 uncultured Akkermansia sp. | reverse complement strand
CGCTGGAGGCGGGACGGAACATCCTGGTGAACTCGGGGGCGCTGATCGAGAACACCCACGTCGGGGCCAATTTCGACGCCATCGTGATGCACGCGGCCGGGAACGACACCGCGACGTTCGCCGGGATCCTTCTCAACGGCGCCACCTTGCGAACGACGGGATCGGGCAACATTTCCCTCACCGGATTCGGCGGCGGCACCGGCAGCGCAAACCACGGCGTCCGACTGCAGGGGGGAAGCCTCCTCGAATCCACCCGGACGACCGACGGAGGCGCCATCAGCCTCCACGGAACGGCCGGCAACGGCCTTGGCAATGGCAACCACGGCATCCTCATCGAAGCCTTCTCGACGATCGGGAGCGCCTCCGGCGACATTCACTTCCTCGGATTCGGAGGCGGACACCGCTACTACGACCCAGCAGCCGGCATGTGGATCGACAACCCCGCCCCCAGTCTCGACGGCCGCGGCAACAACACGGACGGCATCCGGATCCAGACGGGCAGCAGGGTGGTCTCCACGGGCGCCGCCTCCATCCTCATGGACGGCACGGCGGGATGGGGCACGGGCACGGACAACGGCATCTTGATCCGGGACGGCAATGGACAAGGCACATCCATACTGAGCCTTGGATCCGGAGATATCCGCTTGGTGGGCGCGGGCGGCTTCGGCAATACCAATAGCGGCATCTATATCTATCGCTCGGTCCGGATCGCCGCCACGGGCACTGGCAATATCACAATGGAGGGCGCCACGGAAAACACCGTGGGTTCTGGTGCGGGGATCCGCCTGATCAACACCGCCGGATACAACTTGCTCATCGAAAGCGCTACGGGCGACATTCACATCGAAGGCCGCGGAGAAGCAGGCAGCATCTCGTCAGGACTCGTCCACTCCGCCGGGGCGAAGATATTGAGCCAGTCAGGCACCATCACCCTATCGGGCCGCAGAGGCGGGGCCTCCACGGGAAATGATATCACATTTTCCGCCGGTGATCGCATTGGCACGGACACCGGGCCTGTCGCTTCGGGGGACATCGTTCTGATCGGCGACCGCATCACCGTAAACTCAGCGACCCAATTCCAATCCACGGGCAATCTCTACATAGAACCCCGAAGCATCGGCACCTCCATCGGAGTCAACGGAGGCGCGGGGACGCTGGCGGTAACCAGCACCTTTCTCAACGCCATCCAGCCCGGCTTCTCCTCGGTGAACATCGGTCGCCTCGACGGCACCGCCAACATCGCCATCAGTGCCCGGACCTTCAACAATCCCTTCAGCTTCCGCACCGGCACCGGCGCGATCAACGTCAACGGCGCCTTGGTCAATCCGGGCCGCTCCCTCTCCTTCGTCGGCAATACGGTGGCGTTCGGCTCCAGCGGCGGGATTGACACTTCCCTCGCTGGCGGAACGGGCGGCACGGTCGCGATTTCCACGAGGAGCGCGTTCAACACCTCGGGTTTCGCCCTCGGGAGAACCATCGACACCTCCGGCGCAAGCTACGGCGAGGTTCTCATCAACTCGGCGACCTCCATCCAGCTCGACAACGCGCGGCTTTCCGTGAACGGAGGCGGTGTGAACTTGGTTCAAATCGGCGCGGAAAACCAAACGCTCGCCGGCTACGTCCACGATGCGGCTGACCCGCGGCTGACCCTCGTCACGCCGGGAGCGGACGGCAAGGACATCCACATCACTTCGGCGCTTTCCTTCGACGGGGATTTGTTCCTCCAGGCATTGCGGGACGTGAGAGTCTCCGCCGGGGTCGATGCCACGGGCAGCGTGATTCTCCTCGCCGACTCCAACCTCAACAACACCGGCGGCATCCGTGTGGATGCGGCCGGATCGGTCGCTGCGGCAGGAGACGTCATCCTGATCGGAAACAACTACACCGAACTCGGCGCCTCGCTCCCGGGCACGGGCTACGGCATCGATATCGCGGCGGACGGAGCGAACGCCCAGATCTCCGCCGGGGGCAACATCCTGCTCCAGTCCATCGGCGCCGCGACGGATCTCCGCGTGGCCGGGCGCACGGT
>CAYMMC010000682.1:0-2031 GCA_964391125.1 uncultured Akkermansia sp. | reverse complement strand
CCTCCACGTCGGTGGTGGTCTTCTTCACCCGCAGACCGGAGAGGACGTTCATCTTGGGATAGTGTCCGCCCTCGCCCTCGATGGTGGTGGGGTTCCAGAGCCCCTTGAAGACGGCGACCTGGTCCTTGAGCGGCTCCAGGGGCCGCAGGGAGTTCGCGAACTCGATCCCCTTGTCGCCCATCGTCGCGCCCCAGTGGTGGGGGTTCACTCCGTTGCCGGTGAAGCAGACGGCGAGGCGGCGGGGGGCGGAGCCCGGCTTGGCGGCTTCGGCGCCGAAGGCGGCGATCGATTCGAACCAGGGGAGCCCGAGGGCGACCCCGGAGCCACGGAGAAAGCGACGGCGATTCATAGGAGGCAGGAGTGAAGGGTAAAAGGGGAAGGGCCAAAAGTCCCGGCGGATGTGCGCCAGCGCTTCGCCGCCTCGGGTCCGGGGCCGGAGAGGCCGACGGTCGGAGCAACCCCGTCGATGGCGAGGCAGGTGTTCACCGCGTGCGCCACCGGCATTTCGAACCCCTTGCCGCGCGGGACTGCCGACGACGGGCTCGAACCCGGCTTCCCCTTTCCCTGATCGCGTCAGGCGGAAGGCGGGTTTTCGCTGTCATCCCGGGATCGTTTCAGGACATACTTCCCGTGGCTTTTCTCCGTCCCGCCATGATCCGAAAGCTGCTCGCCCCGTCCATCCTCCTCGCCTTCCCCGGCGCGGCCGGGGCCGGTGCGCCGCTCACCTTCAACCGCGACGTGCGGCCCATTCTGGCGGAGGCCTGCTTCCAATGCCACGGGCCGGATTCGGTGACGCGCAAGGCCGGCCTCCGCCTCGACACCGAGGCGGGCTTCTTCGGGAAGGACGGGGCCGAGGCCGTCGTCGTGCCGGGCAGGCCGGAGGAAAGCTCGCTCTACGGACGCCTCGTCGCGGACAGTCCGGACGACATCATGCCGCCCCCGGATTCGCACAAGGAGCTGAAGCCTGAGGAGATCGGGACGGTGCGCCGCTGGATCGAAGAAGGGGCGAAGTGGCAGCCGCATTGGAGCTTTGTCAGGCCCGGGAAGGCGGACGAGCCCGAGGTCTCCAAGGTGGAATGGATCATCAGCCCCATCGACCGCTTCGTCCTCGCGGGTCTGGACAAGGCGGGGCTCGCCCCCGCGCCCGAGGCCGACCGCCGTGCCCTCGCCCGGCGTGTCGCGTTGGATCTCACCGGTCTGCCTCCGACGCCGGAGGAGGTCGAGGCCTTCGTCGCCGACGCCGATCCGAAGGCCTACGAAAAGCTGATCGACCGCTATCTCGCCTCGCCGCGCTGGGGCGAGCACCGCGGCCGCTACTGGCTCGACGCGGCGCGCTACGCCGACACCCACGGACTGCATTTCGACAACTACCGCGAGATGTGGCTCTACCGCGACTGGGTCATCGGGGCCTTCAACCGCAACCAGCCCTTCGACCAGTTCACCGTGGAGCAGATCGCCGGCGACCTGCTACCGGACCCGAGCGAAAGCCAGCTCGTCGCCACCGGCTTCCAGCGCTGCAACATGACGACGAACGAGGGCGGCACGATCGACGAGGAGAATCTCGCCTTCTACGCCGCCGACCGCGTCCAGACGATCGGCTGGGTCTATCTCGGGCTCACCCTGAACTGCGCCCAATGCCACGACCACAAATTCGATCCGATCACGGCGAAGGACCACTACGCGATGGCCGCGTTCTTCCGCAACACGACGCAGGGGCCGAAGGACGGCAACGTGAAGGACAGCGGCCCCGTTCTCGTCGTGCCCTCCGACGCCGACCGCCCGCGCTGGGACGCCCTCCCCGGCGAGATCGCCGCCGGCGGCGCGAAGCGAAACGGGCGCCGCGAGGCGGCGAAGCCGGAGTTCACGACCTGGCTCGCCTCCGCCACGCCCGAAGCGCTCGAGCAAGGCGGGCCGAACGACGCGCTTGTCGCCCATTTTCTCCTGAACGAGGGCAAGGGAGGCGAATTCGTCGCCCGTGTCCCCGCCGACCGCCGCGCCCCCATTTCCGAGGCCCTCGCCTGGGCGCCGGGG
>CAYMMC010000681.1:0-2038 GCA_964391125.1 uncultured Akkermansia sp. | reverse complement strand
GCCGTGGGTGTCGGCGTAGCGGGCCACGTCGAGCCAATGCCGCGCCATCTCCTCCCCGTAGCGGGGCGAGGCGAGGTAGCGCTCGACCATCGCCCCGTAGGCGTCGTCGGCGGCGTCCCGCTCGAAGGCCTCCACCTCGGCCGGCGTGGGCGGCAGGCCGGTGAGGGTGAAGGCGACGCGGCGGATCAGGGTGGCGCGGTCGGCCTCGGGCTGGAAGTCCAGGCCCTCCGCGGCGAGGCGGGCCCCGAGGAAGGCGTCGACGGGATGCCCGGCGGGCGCCCCTGCCGCCCCGGACTCCGGCGGGGCCGGCGGCACGGGCCTCTCCAGCGACCAGTGCGCCTCGTAGGGGGCCCCGGCCTCGACCCAGCGCCGCAGGGTGTCCTTCTGCGCGTCGGACAGGGTCTTGTGCGACTTCGGCGGAGGCATGGTCTCGTCGGGATCGGAGGACAGGATCCGCCGCCAGGCCTCGCTCTTCGCGGGATCGCCCGGCACGAGGGCGGCGTAGCCTCCCAGGTCGGCGAAGGCTCCCTCGGCGGTGTCGAGCCGCAGCCCCGCCTCGCGCGTCTTCGCGTCGAAGCCGTGGCAGGCGAAGCAGTTCTCCGAGAGAATGGGACGGATGTCGCGGTTGAAGCTCGGCGCCGGCTCGGCGGCGTCCGTCGTCGGGCCGAGCCCGGCGGAGGCCAGGAGCGCAAGCGCACGATGGGACCGGAAACGCATCATCGACGCCCATCCTACCCGAAAGGCGGCGCTTCGGGCAATGCCGCATGTCCGGTAGGGAGGCGAGCGGAGGCGGCCCAGCCGTCTTCGCCGCGGTCGCATTGGAGCGCGTGAAGCTCAGCGAAACCTCGACCCAATGGAAACACGGCCCGGCGACGGCCGCGAAGAGGGCGTCCGATCCCGTCGGGCCGCCGTCCCTTCCGCCTGCTCCCGCCTCATCCGATTCAGCCGAGCCCCGCTCCTGCCGCGTTGACGGCTCGGGGGCGCTCGCCTACCGTTCGGACGGGATTGCAACCTCCCGCCCCGGACCTTGAACACGTTCTCCCCCAGCCGCGCCCTCCGTCTTGCCGCCCTGGGGACCGCCCTGGCGCTGGCGGGCGCGGCGCCGGCGGAGGACCCCGCTCCCTCCGCGCCCTGGACGGAGTCGGATTCGCGGCTCGCCAACCACTACATCCAGCTCCTGCAGAAGGATCCGGCCTACGGCAAGGTCCTCGACCTGCTCTGGGATCTCTACGGAAAGAAGGGACAGACCGCCCTGCTGCTCGACTATTTCAAGGGCGCGAGCGAGTCCGGTCCGGCGGTGGCCAAGCTGCTCTACGCCCATCTCCTGCGAAAGGGCGGCGACGCCGAGGCGGCGCGTCCCCTCTACGACGAAATCCTCGAGTCCGAGCCGGAGAATGTCCCCGCCCTGAAGGCCCTCGCCGAGATCGCCGACCAGCAGCGGCGCTGGGCCGAGGCGCTCGCCCTCCACGCCCGCCTCGCCGGGCTCCTTCCGGCGGACGACGAGGAGGGACTGGCGATCCGTCTGCGCAAGGCCGCCCTGCATCGCCTCCAGGGCGAGACCGAGGCGGCGGTGGCGGACTGGAACGCCCTGCTGAAGTCCTTTCCCGGCAAGGCCTCCCTGCGGGCGGAGATCGTCGGCCTGCTGCTCGAAGCGGGCGAGACGGAGACAGCGTCGACCGTCCTGCGCGAGCTGGCGGAGACGGGCGACCCGCGCCGGCGGCTCGACGCCCTGCTCGAGCTGAACCGCCTCCACGAGTTCACCGACGACTTCGACGGCGCCGTCGCCACCGCCCGCGAGGCGATGGGCTCGCTCCATTTCGAAAGCGCCGAATACGCGGAACTGCTCTCGCGCCTCGTCCGCATCCACGAACGCCACGACCGGCTCGACGAACTGGAGGAGGCCCTCGCCGAAGCCGCCGCAGGCGAGCATCCGGCGGAGCGCGCCCTCCGCGATCTCGCCGAGTTCCACCGGCTCACCGCCGACCCGGCGAAGGAGGAAGCGGTCGTCGCCCGCCTCGTCGGACGTCTCCCCGGAGAT
>CAYMMC010000680.1:0-2041 GCA_964391125.1 uncultured Akkermansia sp. | reverse complement strand
GACCGTCCTGCTGGCCCTCTTCTTCAGCTTTCTCATCTCGTTGGACATTTCGCGGCTCGGGCAGGAGCTGAGCAACCTGCGGGTCTCGCGTCTGCGCGACTTCTACGAAGAGGTCGCCCAGCCCGTGGTGCGCTTCGCCTACGTGGTGGGGCGCGCCATCCAGGCGCAGGGGATGATCGCGGTCGTGAACACCGTGCTCACCCTCATCGGCCTGATGATCCTCGGGGTCCCCTCGCTCGCGGTGCTCTCGATGATCGTCTTCCTCTGCAGCTTCATTCCCGTGCTCGGCGTCTTCATCTCGACGACGCCCATCGTGCTGGTGGCGCTCAACGCCGGCGGACTGAACCTGGCGGTCCTTTCCGTGGCGATGGTCGTCGCCGTGCACGCGGTGGAGGCCTACCTGCTCAATCCGATGATCTACGGGAAGCATCTCAAGCTCAACCCCGTGCTGGTGTTGATCATCCTCTTCATCGGCCACCACGCCTTCGGCGTGTGGGGGATGCTGCTGGGCGTGCCGGTGGCGCACTACTTCATCCACGACGTCTTCGGCGTGCCGATCTGGAGCGAGCGGCGCCTTTCCCACAAACGCCTTTTCTCGAAATCGTCCGATACGGGGTCCAGCGGCGCCTCCCCGGCATCGGAATCGACCGATCAGGCGTCCGACGAATAGGACGGCGCGGGGCGCCCCGGCGATGCCGCGACCGCGCGAGGCGTTAGTGGTTGCCCTCGGGGCGCTTTTTTCATAGTTTGGGCCGCATACCATGAACACCCCGACTTCTCCCGCCCCCATCGACCGCCGCCAAGTTCTCAAATACGGAGCCGGCTTCGGTCTCGCCCTCGCCTGGCCCAACTCCCGCGTCCTCGGCGCGAACGACGACATCCGCGTCGGCATCATCGGGGTGAACGGTCGCGGCGGCGCCCACATCAGCGCCTTCACCGGGATGAAGGGAGTCCGCACCACCGCGATCTGCGACGCCGACCCCACCGTCCTCGACGCCAAGGTGAACCAGGTCTCGGACCGACAGAAGATCGCGGTGAAGGGCTACGTCGACATGCGCGAGATGTTCGAGAAGGGCGACATCGACGTGATGTCCACGGCCACGCCGAACCACTGGCACACCCTCGCCGGGTTCTGGGCGATCCAGGCGGGCAAGGACGCCTTCGTCGAGAAGCCCATCTCCCACAACGTCTGGGAGGGGCGCCAGCTCGTGAAGCTCGCCCGGAAGGAAGGGAAGATCTGCCAGGGCGGCACCCAGAGCCGCGCCAGCGGGTCGATCCAGGCCGCGGTGCAGTTCGTCCGGGAGGGCAAGCTCGGGAAGATCAAATACGTGAAGGGGATGTGCTACAAGGCCCGCCAGTCCATCGGCAAGGGCGGCAACGGCAAGATTCCCGAAGGCGTGGACTACGACCTCTGGAGCGGCCCCGCGGAGCTGGAGTCGCCCTTGCGCCGGCAACGCTTCCACTACGACTGGCATTGGTTCTACGCCTACGGCAACGGCGACATGGGCAACCAGGGCATCCACCAGATGGACGTGGCCCGCTGGTATCTCGGCGAGGACGCCATCGCCCCCCGGACCCTGAGCATCGGCGGGCGGCTCGGCTACGACGACGACGGCGAGACGCCGAACACCCAGCTCGTCTGGCACGACTACGAGGCCGCCCCGCTCATCTTCGAGACCCGCGGCCTACCCAAGAGCAAGGAGGCCCAGGCGGAATGGGCCAAGAGCATGGAGTCGCCCGACGAGTTCGAGGGAATGAACGGCGTTTCCGTCGTCGTCGCCTGCGAGGGCGGCTACGTCTTCACCGACGCCGGCGGCAAGGTGCAGATCAAGGACCTCGACGGGAAGGCGGTGCCGGCCCCCGAGGCCATCGAGACCAAGAGCATCTTCGAGAACTTCATCGAGGCGGTGAAGAGCCGCAAGGCCGAGGACCTCTACGCCGACTGCGAGGAGACCCACCTCTCCAGCGCCCTCTGCCACACGGGGCTCATCTCCCACCGCCTCGGCGCGGCGATGAAGAAGGGCGAGGTCGTCGAGAAGAT
>CAYMMC010000679.1:0-2048 GCA_964391125.1 uncultured Akkermansia sp. | reverse complement strand
CACCCAGCAAGGCGACGATGCCAACTAGATCTCGCCATTCGATGACCGAAAAAATCCACGCCGAGATCGTCCGGGGCTGGTCTGCGGAGGAGGCGGCGCGCTTTCCGGTCGAACGCTTCCACCATCTCGCCGAAACCGGCTCGACCAACGACGATCTCCTCGCCCGCGTCCGATCGGGCGAAGCGCAACCCTACGACTTGGTCTCCGCCGATTTCCAGACCCGGGGGCGGGGCCGTCGCGGCGACCGCTGGGAGGCGCCGCCGGGGAGGAACCTGCTCTTCTCCCTCGCTCTCCCTCTCGACGAGGACAGGCGCCTCTGGCCCCGGCTGCCCCATTTCGCGGCGTGGATCGTCGGCACCGTCGTCGAATCCGTTCTCGGGCCAGGCCCCCACCTTCAGGCGAAATGGCCCAACGACCTCCTCCACGAAGGCCGCAAGCTCGCCGGCATCCTCGTCGAGACCGTGCTCTCCCCCGCCCCCTCCGCCGTCGTCGGCATCGGGTTGAACGTGAACCTCCGCCACGACGAGCTGCCCCCCGACTTGCGGCCCGTCGCCACCTCGCTCTACGAGCTTCTCGGTTGCGAATCGAGCCGCTGGTTCCTCCTCGGGCAGATTCTCCAAGGGTTCCTGCGGCATTTCCCGGAGAGCACCGCCGATTTCGGACCTGTTCTTGAATGGATCCGGCCCCGCGATTTTCTCCTCGGGCAGAGGCTGGCGATCAGGAGCGGACGGGAGTGGTTCGAGGGCCTCGCCGCCGGGATCGGGGAGGACGGGGAATTGCTGCTGGAGACGGTCGATGGGGGCATTGTCAGGATCGTCAGCGCCGAGGAGATCCGGCGGGGGTGAGAAACGCGGGCTTGCCCGTTGTGCTACGTGGGAATCCGTTGAAAGTCCGCTCCCAGCCAATCCCTGCCATCGGAGTCTGAAGGTAGCCCCGACCGGCCCGGTCGGGGAACGAGCGTCGTTTGGACGTCCGATTGGCCGCGCGAGCCGCACGGCCCTAGCCCTGCCCGCTCGCCCGATAGGCTGCGCCGGGGCTTGGAAAGCCCCGTTCCTTGTTCCGCCCCAAGACCCCAAGGAAGGGCGCTTTTCAAGCGCCCACGGATGGAATGCGCAAAGCCCCGGCCTCTCCCGAGGATTCTACGACCGCCGGGCCAGTCGAGCCAGCATCATACAGGGCATGGTCCATCACCCAACCCTGTTGCGCCCGCCATCGCCACCTTGTGCGACCGGTGTAGCATGGGCTTCCAGCCCCCAGCCCAACCTGTCGCCGCCTCTTTGGCGACGCCAGGAATCGTCGTTAATCGCATCCATACCCGGCATCCGCCAAAGGGAGACCGAAAACGGGCCGAATTGGTGTGTTTGTCAGGAAATCATTTTTCCACCCTCCGGCATTCCCTTCTCGACAAAAGCCGCCGTTTTTGATCCAATCGGAGCCAGATCAAACCCGGCAGCCCATGAAGACCCTGCTCTCGTTACTCGGCGCCGCCGCGTTCGGCTGCGCCCTGAGCCTCGCCTTCCTGTCTCCGAGAGAACGGACGACGGAGCCTCCCGCTTCGACGGAGCCTGCCCCGCCTGCTCCCGTCTTGGCGGAGGCGGCGGAGATCCCTCCCGCGAACGAATTGGCCGGGCAGATTTTCGAGAGCTATCACGAGGCGGTCGTGGCGGAGTTTGTGCGGCGTCCGGGCTTCAGCTACGACAGGACATTTCCCCATCCCGGCTTCCCGCTCAACCCGTCGCGGTTCTTTAGCGAGCACGACTTCACCTTCATCGGGAACGACCCGGCGCAGCGTCGTTACGAAGTCGAGGATGCGGCGCTGGAGGGCCAGACGCTCGTCTTCCGAATGGCCGAAGCCATCGCTCGGCGGGAGGCAGGGCGAAAGGCGGTCATGCTCCCTAAAACCGATCCTTTTATTCCGGTTCGCCTGCATGATCACGCGCTTTTCGACAAGGACCTGAAACCCGAAGTCACCCTCCCCACCGAAGCGGAATTCGCCCTCCTCGTCCGCTTCGAGGCCTCGCCGCACGCCACCGTCGAACTACACCCCG
>CAYMMC010000678.1:0-2049 GCA_964391125.1 uncultured Akkermansia sp. | reverse complement strand
CTGCCACTGCCGCGAAGCGGCAAGGAAGACACGGAAGCGAAGCGGACGCTCTCCGCAGAGCGCGCCGAAGGTGGGGTCAAAGGGCCGCCGCCCGCAGGGGCGTTCCAACACACTTCCGGCAAAGCCGCTGGTTCCGCGGCCAAAAACAAACCCAGATGGTTCATTGCGGGGTGTTTCAGCAGTCTCCTAGCCCCAGGCGACGCGGTTCTGCACGCCAATACGGCAATTGACCGCCCGCAGCCTTCGTACGAAGCTCGAACATGAGCAGTTTTGTGAAGCATCAGGTGCCCCCGAGGACCTCGGCGAAGCTCGCCCTCCTCCTCGGGGCGGTCTGGGCGGCGGTCCTGGGCGCGATCTGGTTCGCCTACCGGGACGGGGCGGAGCCCGGCGGCATCCTCCATTTCATCGCCCGCTTCCACGTCGTCGTCGTCCACCTTCCCATCGGGCTGATCTTCCTTGCCCTGGCGATGGAGGTCCTCGGGCATTTCACGGCCTTCTCCCATCTGCGCCCCGCCCTGCCCTTCGTGCTCTGGCTCAGCTTCCTCGGCGCGATCGGCGCGACCCTGGCCGGCTACCTGCTCATGAGCCTGGAGGACTACTCGGGGCGGGCCATGGAAATGCACCTCTACTTCGGCCTCGGCGTGGTCGTGCTGGTGCTCCTCGCCCTCGTCTTCTGCCTGAAGGGATGGCGGATGCTCTCCGGCCTCGGCACGGCGGCGGCGGCTTTCGCGACGGCGGCGAGCGGCCATTTCGGCGGGGCCATGGTCCACGAGGCCGCCTATCTGACGCAATACGCGCCAGATCCGCTCAAGCCCGCCCTGCTCGCGGGCCTCGGCGGCTCCGGTGCATCCTCGACCGCCCCCGACGCCGGCGGTCCCGAGGCCAGCGAAGACCTCTCCGAGAAACCCGTCGGGGAACGGCTCGTCTACGAGGAGTTCGTCGTTCCCATTCTCGACAAGAGCTGCAACGAATGCCATAACGAGAACAAGACCAAGGGCAAGCTGCGCATGGACACGCACGAGCTGCTCCTCGCGGGGGCTTCCGGGTCGGACTTTCCCACCGTGGTGCCGGGCGATCCCGAGGAGTCCGAGCTGATCGTGCGGGTGCTCCTGGATCAGGACGACGACGAGTTCATGCCACCGCAGGGGGACCCGCTCCAGCCCGAGGAGATCGAACTGCTGAAGCTCTGGATCCAAGCGGGCGCCAAGACCGAGGTCACCGTGGCGGAGCTCGGCGAGGATCCCGGCATCGCCGCGACCGTCGCCGCCGTCGCCGCGCTCCACTCCGGCGATCCCGTCGCGGAGACCGCGCCAACGGCCGAGACCGCCCCCTCGCTGTGGGATGCCCTCTCCGCCGAGGAGCAGGCCGCCCGCCTCGCCGAAGTGAACGAGGCCGCCGAAAAATACCATTTCTCCGTCATGCCCGTCTCGGCGGAGGACGAGCGCTTGCGGGTGAACGTAGTCAACGCAGCGAAGAGCTTCGGGGACGAGCAGATCCGGCTCCTCGAACCCGTCGCCGAGCGGATCGTGTGGCTCGACCTCGCCCGCAGCCAGATCACCGACGAGGGCATGAAGGCGGTGGGACAAATGCGGGCGCTGGAGCGGCTCCATCTGGAGAACACCGCGGTCACCGACGCGGGCATCGCCCGGCTCGCCTCCCTTCCGAACCTCGAATACCTGAATCTCTACGGCACGAAGGTGGGCAACGGAGTGTTCGCGACCTTCGAACAGCTCCCCAAGCTGAAGAAAGTCTACGTCTGGCAGACCGCCGTCGATCCCGCCCGGGCGAAGGCCTACGAGCGAAGCGTCAATCTCGAGATCAACACCGGAGTCGAGCTCGCCTCCCCGCCGCCTCCGCCCGCCCCTCAGGAGATCAAAGCCCCTCCCGCTCCCAAGCCCGAGGAGAAGAAACCCGAGCCGGAAAAACCCGTCCCTCCGAAACTGGCGAAGGCCAAGCCCGCCGAAAAGAAGCCCGACGCCCCCAAGCCGGCTGACGCCAAGCCCGCCGAAAAGAAGCCCGACGCCCCCAAGCCGGCTGACGCCAAGCCCG
>CAYMMC010000677.1:0-2060 GCA_964391125.1 uncultured Akkermansia sp. | reverse complement strand
ACCGCCGGGAGGAGTTCGTCGAGCAGGTCGAGGGGGCGGTTGTATTCGTCCCGGCTCGCGGCGCCGGCGGCGAGGTGCAGGACGCCGCCGCCCTCCACCCATTCGCGCAGCTTCCGGGCGGCCGCCCGCGTCAGGTTCGGGCCGGAGAGGTAGCAGACTTCGTAATCCGCCAGCAGACCCCGCTCCACCTGCCGCTCGGCGACGACGTCGACGGGCGTTTGCGCGTGGGCCAGCGCCATCCAGGTGTGCATGCGGTCGAAGCCGTGGGCATGGGTTTCGTCCACCGTCCAGACGTCGCTGGCGCTGCTGTAGAGCAAGGCCACCTTGGCGGGCGCGGGCATGGCGGGCAGCAGCAGCTCCTCCGCCGCGCCGAACTCGCGGGTCAGGCTCGCATTGGCCGTCCAGGTGTGCGGATGCGCCTGCCAGAGATGGGTGCGGAACCACGGGCCGCCCTCGTGGGTCGCCCAGGTCGGGCCGTAGGCGAAGTTGTTGAAGAGCTTCACTCCCCGCGCCGCCTCGCTGGTGGCCTTCAGCTTGACGTCCCAGGGCTTGCGCCGCGAATGGGCGATGAGGTGGTGCGCGATGAACTGCCCCCGCTCGCGGGCGGCGGCGCGCATCAGATCGACGTTGAAGCTGGCGCATTGGTAGGACGAGGCGCCGTTGGACCAGTCCTCGCCCCAGATGGCGTTCTGCCGGTCGTCGTCGAGCAGCTCGAAGTAGTCCACCCCCTGCAGGAAGAAGTTCGCCCCGTAGACGGCTCCGTCGCTGGAGTTCGCCAGCACGGGGAAGTCGCCTCCGTAGAACTCCTTGGCCAGCTCTCCCTGCACGGCCATGAAGTCCCCGAGGGCGCGGGTGCGGAAAAGCTGGGAGTAGTAGTAGAGGGCGGGGAATTGCTCCCGCTGCGCCGGAGTCACGAGGGCCGCCTCGTCCCAGGAGGCCACGAGCAGGTCGGTCGGCGCCAGGCCCTTCGCCTTCAACCAGGCGCGGAAGGCCTCGGTGTAGGACGGCATCGTCGCCGCCTGCTCCAGCGGCTGGCCGGTGGGCTCGTCCATCACCTCGCAGAAAAGGATGTCCTCCGCCTTGCCCCCGGCCTCCTTGAAGGCGGCGGCCTCGCGCTGGAGTTTCTCCCGCATCTTGTCGAGGTCCGGCAGGCAGTAGGAGCCCTCCTTCATGAACCAGGCCCCGCCGATGTGGCTGTGGGGCGGTTCGTTGAAGCCGAAGTAGGCCAGGGTCTTCTCCTCCCGCTCCCGCACCCGCCGGTCCGGCGGGGCGAAGCCCCTGCGCCCGATGTTGGCGGAGACGAAGAAGGGGAACTTCTCGGGCGGCCGTCCGTGCGTCGGCCAGGGATGCCGGTCGGCCTGCCTTCCGATCTCCTCCGCCAGGTCGATGTCGAGCTTGAGCCGCCCGAGGTTCTCCTCGGAGAGCAAGTGCGGCGGCAGGTAGAGGGCGAGGGAGCCGGGTTCGTTGTCGATCTCGTAGCGGCGCACGATGCCCGACTCGTCCGGTGTGGTGGACAGCTCCAGCACCGCCTTCAGACGCGGCGCCACGTCGGTGTAGCCGTGGCGCACGGTGAGATAGACCATGGCCCCGCTGTCCTGGTAGATCGTGGGGGTGAGATTGCACCAGGGCGTGCTTTCCCCGGCCGCCAGCATCTGGGCGCGGGGCACGTTGACCGCCTTGGCGGGGCCTTCCGAGCCGAGCGACCAATGCGCATACCACGGGGCGCGGTAGTGGTCGGCGAAGATGTGGACGTAGGCGGGGCGCTCGTAGATCTCCCCGAGCGTCGCCCGCAGGTAGGTCTGGGCGCCGAACTGCAGGTGGTCCGGCGCCTGCTCGGGGTCCATCGTCAGCAGCACGCAGTCCACCAGCCGCGCCAGCCACGAGCTGTTTCTGCCTTCGTGCTTGCCGAGCCGGAGCGTGACCTCGCCCTCCGGCAGGACCAGCTCGAATTTCTCCCAGTGGAACTTGCCCCCCGCCCCGTCCTCCGCGAACTGCTCGTCGAACAAGGCCCCGCCGAGTTCCCGGTCCCCGGCGAAGGCGTCGAGGCGGAAAGGCCCCCG
>CAYMMC010000676.1:0-2076 GCA_964391125.1 uncultured Akkermansia sp. | reverse complement strand
TGGGGCGATCTGCGGACGCTGCGCGACCTGCAGAAGGACGTGATCGGGACGTAGGAAGCTCTGCGATGGTGCGCGTCGGTGGTCGGGCGGAGGGCTCCTCTGCGCCCGACCGCCCCGTGCGATCCGTCAATAGATGGTCGAGCCGACGTCGGCGAAGGCGCGTTCGGCGAGGTCGCAGAGCAGGTGGCCGGCGATGAGGTGGCATTCCTGCACCCGGGCGGTCACCGGCGAGGGCACGGCGAGGAGCAGGTCGGCGAACTCGGCGCAACGGCCTCCCTCGGCTCCGGTGAAGGCGAAGGTGCCGATCCCCTCGCCGCGGGCGAACTCGAGCCCCCGCACCACGTTGGCGCTGCGGCCCGAGGTCGAGATGCCGACGACGATGTCGCCAGGCTGGCAGAGCGCCTCGATCTGGCGGGCGAAGACCGCCTCGAAGCCGAAGTCGTTGGCGCAGGCGGTCAATGCGGAGCTGTCGGTGGTGAAGGCGAGGGAGGCGAGCCCGCGCCGGTTCCGCTGGAATCGCACGGTGAACTCGGTGGCGAAGTGCTGGGAGTCGGCGGCGCTGCCGCCGTTGCCGAAGAAGCAGATCTTGCCCCCTGCGCGCAGGCAGGCCACGGTGTGCGCGGCCATCTCCGCGATGGCGCCCGCGCAGTGCTCGCGGAAGCGGGCCACGGTGGCCTGGTGCTCCTCGAAGGTTTCGCGGATGAGTCGGTCGGTGTCGGTCATGGACTGCGGAGGGGGGACGATTCAGACCGGCACTCCCTTGGGGAAATCGCGGGCGATGGCTTCGAGCAGCTCCTCGCGCTCGATGGGGGCGGTGCCCAGTTTGCCCACGACGACGCTGCTGGCGAGGTTGGCGATGTGCGCGGCGAGCGCCGGGGGCAGCCCGCTGCACAGGCCCAGGGTGTAGACGGCGATGGCGGTGTCTCCGGCGCCGGAGACGTCGAAGACCTCGCGGGCCTTCGCCGGGATGTGGACGGGGCCGTCCGACCCGGTCGAGAAGAGGAGCATGCCCTGTTCGCCCAGGGTGAGGAGAATCTGGCCGCATTGCCATCGCTCCAGCAGGCGGCGGCCCGCTTCGAGAAGGGGCCCGTCCTCGAGGGGGTGGAGCCCGGTGTCGTGGTGGAGGTCTTCCAGGCCGGAGCAGGCGAAGGCTTCGACACGGTTGGGCTTGACGGTGGCCACTCCGCGCCAGTCCACTGGATTGCCGGGCTTGGGGTCGACGGTGACGGGCACCCGGTGCTCGGTCGCGGCGGCGAGGAGGCCGGCGACCAGCTCGCGGCTGATCAGTCCCTTGCCGTAGTCCTCGACGATGATTCCGTCGATTTCGGGCAGCACCCCGCTGATGCGCCCGACGAGTTCCTCGGCGAGGGCGGGATCGAGGGGCCGCCGTTTCTCGCGGTCGATGCGGACGACCTGCTGGTGCCGGGCGACGACGCGGGTCTTGGTGATGGTCTGGCTCTCCTCCCGGCGGAGGCACAGGCCCATCCCGATGCCATGCTCGGCGAGGGTTTCCTCGAGCAGGGCTCCGTTGGCGTCGAGGCCGTAGAGCCCGGACAGCTCGACTTTGGCGCCGAAGGGGGTGATGTTCCGCGCCACGTTCGCAGCCCCGCCGGGGTAGCGGGATTCGCTCTGGACCTCGACCACGGGCACGGGAGCCTCGGGAGAGATGCGCGAAACGCTGCCCCAGAGGAACCAGTCCAGCATCACGTCGCCGACGACGAGGATGCGCCGTCCGGAGAAGCGGGCGAGGAGCGCTTCGGGGGTCAGGGTCGTTTCCGCCATGGTGGCGGGGATGCTAAGACCGAAGCGACGGCTTTGCAAAGGATTGTCCACCCCTCCCGGCCGTCGCTCCGCCGGGGTGTTTCCGGGGCCTCGCTCCGTCCCGCGATCCGTGATACAGTTCCGCCGATGCGTCGCCTCGCGACATGGACCCTGCTTCTTCCCGTCCTGGTGCCGGCCGGGCTCCTCGGCTACGACCCGCCGGTCTCGGCGCGGCCGCTCCGCAGCGTCGCGGAGATCCGCAGGCTCAGCTACGAGGAGTCGCGTCTCGCCCCGCCCGTGGCCCTGAGGGTCACG
>CAYMMC010000675.1:0-2085 GCA_964391125.1 uncultured Akkermansia sp. | reverse complement strand
ACAAGGAATTGAAGATCAGGCCGACGACATGGAAGGAAGGGATGGACGCGCCTTCGTCCGCGGCGGGTTTGGCCGATTTCGATGCGGGGAAGCTCGCGGATGGGAGGGGCTCCGCGTTTTTCACGGATACGTCGGGAGCCTTCTTGGCGACCGCGACGAGGAGCAGCACGAGGAAGGCGAAGCACGAGAGCCCGACGAAAGACGAACCAGAGAACCAGCCCGCCAACACCGCACAGACCGCCAGATTGACGAGCAGGCAGAGTCCGGAAAAGGCGGGCGGAGCGCTCATGACGATCGGCGATCGCATTCCGGGGCAGACTTCTCACCCCCGCCGCTTTTCGTCCTCCTCGTTCACGATCTGGTCGAGATGGCTCGACAGGTCGGCGAGCTCCTGCTTGCTGGCCCGTCCGCTCTTGCTGGCGCGCGAGGCGAGAATCTTGCGGGAGACGCCCTTGCTGGCGGCGTACTGGCCGGCGGCGTCGGCGGAATAGCAGGCGGCGTTGGCGGCGGCGATGTTCATTCTCGACGCGGTGGCGATGGTGTCGGGCCCGGCGCCGAGGAAGAGGAAGTCCCACTGGTACTTCTCGGTCTGGTGGGAGATGCGCTTGGCGATGTCCTGCCAGGTGAAGCGGGTCGAGGAGTTCTCCTCGCCGTCGGTGAGGATGGCGAAGGCGACGTGGCCGGGCTTCTCCTCCGCCGGGGCGGCGTCGAAGCGCCTCCCGAGGCGGTCGATGGTCTCGCCGACGGCGTCGAGCAGGGCGGTGCTGCCGCGCGGCACGAAGGTGTCGTGGTCGAGCGACAGGATCTCGGCGACGGGCATGGCCTCGACGACTGTCTGGATCTCGTGGTCGAAGAGCACGAGGGTGAGCCGGACGACGCCGGGGGCGCTCTGCTGGTCGCGGAGGAATTCGTTGAAGCCGTCGATGGCGGCCTGGCGCATCGACTCCATGGAGCCGGAGCGGTCGAGGACGAAGGCGAGTTCGGTGATCATGGGCGGTTCGTGGGTCCGGTTTGGTTCGTGTTGATTGACAATTCAGATGGCAAAATCAACGAATTCGCGTAGAGTCCGTCGATCCTGTCGTTTTTATCGACGCATCGATTTTGCATCCATTTTCACGACACGTCAACAAAAACGACGATTATAATCCGGCGACATTTTTCGAATCATGGGAAACACGAGCAATCGCGACCAATGGGCGGCGCGGGAGAGGCTGCGGCTGGTGGAGAGGGTGGCGTGGTGGCGCGGCGCGGTGAACCGCGGGGACGTGCGCGAAGTCTTCGGGATCTCGGCGGCGCAGGCTTCGGCGGACTTGCAGGCCTACCTGGAGCTGAATCCGGGGGCGCTGGCCTACAATCTGACCACGAAGCGCTACGAGGCCTCCCCCGAGATGCAGTGCGTGCTGCATGTCCCGAGCCTGGAGGAGGCGGTGCGAGTCTTCCTCGGCGAGGGGGCGCCCCTGCCGCCGGTGCGGGCGGCGGAGGAGGGCGGCAAGGTGGATTGGTTCGTGCCTCCGGCGCGGCGGGCCTCGGAGGCGGTGGAGCGCCGGGTCTTCCTGGCGGTGGGCGGGGGGCGTCGCCTGGAGATTCTCTACTGGTCGGTCTCCAGCGGGCGGACGGCGCAGCGGGCGATCGCGCCGCACTCGCTGGGTCACGACGGCTACCGCTGGCACGTGCGGGCGTGGTGCTTCGAGCACGGGGACTACCGCGACTTCGTACTGAGCCGGATCGAGCGGGCGGAATGGCCGGGCGAGGCCTTCGTCCCGCCGGCGGCGGACGGGGAATGGGAGCGGCGCGAGACGGTGGTGCTGCGGCCGCATTCGGATCTGGACGCGACGCAGCGGAAGGCGATCGAGCGCGACTACGACATGCGCCGCGGCCGGCTCGCGCTGACGGTGAGGTCGGCGATGAAGGAGTATCTGCTGGCCCATCTGCGGGTGGCGGCGACGGAGCCGGGCGAGAAGGCGCGCCCGCCGCACCTGGAGCTGGACGAGTGAGGGTGTCTTCCACGTTTCGGGTTCTGCCCGCAAATGATACGGTTTAATGGTTTGATTCGGCATCACGGGCGAAGGGCACGCCTCGCCGAAT
>CAYMMC010000674.1:0-2085 GCA_964391125.1 uncultured Akkermansia sp. | reverse complement strand
GCTCTACACCGACGGGATCGTCGAATGCGAGAACGCGGAGGACGAGGAGTTCGGAATCGACCGCCTCCGCCGCGTCCTCGCCGAGAACCACGGGCTCCCCCCCCAGGATCTGGTGAACGCCATCGTCGCGGAGGTGGCCCGCTTTTCCGAAGGGATGGCGCAAAGCGACGACATCACCTTGATTGCCATCGAGAAAAGGTGAATAGTCCCGGCTCGCGTCTTTCCGGGCGGATGCATCCGGCGCAGGAACGCGAGACACGGCAAGGCATGACACAGACACAAGACAACGCAGATCCCGATCCGGCGGAGGCTGGATCGGAGAACGAAGCTCCCGAAGCTCCCGAAGCGGTCCAAGCCGTCGAGGAGGCGGAAGCCGTCCCGACCGACGAAATCGAGAAGTGGAAGGACGTCGCCGCGCGCGCCCAGGCCGACCTCGACAACTACCGCAAGCGCATGGCGCGGGAGAAGCAGGAGGCCATCCAATACGCGAACCGAAGCCTTCTCGAGCAGCTGCTCCCCGTCGTCGACAACTTCGAGATGGGCCTGAAGGCCGCCGAAGCCGCCGAGGGCGGCGAACTCATCCTCCAGGGCATGGCCATGGTCCGCAAGCAGCTCGACGACTTCCTCGCCGAACAGGGCGTCGAGCCCATCCTCTCGGACGGCCTCGCCTTCGACCCGAATCTCCACGACGCCTTGAGGCAGGAAGCCCACGACAGCATCCCCGACGGGCACGTCGCCTACACCCTCCGCCGGGGCTACCGGTTGAAGGATCGCGTCCTCCGCGCCGCCAACGTCGTCGTTTCAAGCGGCCCCGCCGCCGAGTGAGCCCATGGAGAAACGCTGCTACTACGAAGTCCTCGAGGTCTCGCGCGACGCCCAGGCCGGGGAGATCAAGAAGTCCTACCGGCGCCTCGCGGTGCAGTATCATCCCGACAAGAATCCCGACGACAAGACGGCGGAGGAGAAGTTCAAGGAGATCGGCGAGGCCTACGAGGTCCTCATGGACGAGCAGAAGCGCGCCGCCTACGACCGCTACGGGCATCGGGCCTTCAGCAACGGCACCGGGCCCTCCGCGGGCGGGCGGGGCGTCGACCCCTTCGACATCTTCCGCGAGGTCTTCGGCGGAGGCGGGGGCGGCGGCATCTTCGAGGAGTTCTTCGGCGGGGGCGGCCGCGCCACGCGGACCGAGCGACGCAAGCGCGGCTCCGACCTCCGCTACGACCTCCAGATCACCCTGGAGGAGGCCGCCGAAGGCGTCGAGAAGGAATTGAAGATCGAGCGCCTCGTCCCCTGCGAGACCTGCTCCGGCAGCGGCGCCCAGGACGGTCGCGCCGAGGTGCGCTCCTGCTCGACCTGCGGCGGCATGGGCCAGGTCATCACCAGCCGCGGCTTCTTCCAGGTGCAGCAGCCCTGCCCCGCCTGCGGCGGCGTCGGCGAGTCCATCGCCAATCCCTGCCGCGACTGCTCCGGCGAAGGCCGCGTCAAGGGCAGCAGCCGCATCAAGCTCAAGATTCCCGCCGGCATGATCGACACGGGACGGCTCCGCTCCGTCGGCCACGGCGACGCCGGGCAGCAGGGGGGCGCGTCCGGCGACCTCTACGTCGTCGTCCACGTCAAGGAGCACGAGGTCTTCGAGCGCGATGGCGCCGACCTCTACTGCGAGGTGCCCCTGCCCTTCACCCTCGCCGCCCTCGGCGGCGAGCTCGTCGTTCCAACGCTGAACGGCAAGGCCTCCGTCAAGGTCTCGCCGGGCACGCAGACGAACACCTCCTTCCGCCTCCGCGAAAAGGGCTTGCCCGACCTGCAGACCGGACGCAAGGGCGACCTCCTCGTCAACGTGCAGATCGAGGTGCCGGTGAAGCTGACCCGCGATCAGGAGCGCCTCCTCAACGAGTTCGCGGGCACGGTGACCGACCGCAACCACCCCGTCGGGGAGAGCTTCCTGCAAAGGGCGAAGCGCTTCTTCACCGGGTGACGCCGCCGCGTCCGCCATGCCCGAGCCCATCGCATTGAGCCGCCAGTTCCTCTCCGACACCGGCGGGTGGAAGGAGAAGAAGGAGGCCCGCGCCATCCACGCGGCCGGTC
>CAYMMC010000673.1:1098-2092 GCA_964391125.1 uncultured Akkermansia sp. | reverse complement strand
TGGAGGGGCGCGGAGAGGATCAGGAGGGCGGCGGCGAGGAGGGCGGTGGGTTTCATCGTGAAAAGCCAGAGGATGTCCGGGAAGGGCGTCCAAGGCAAGCCCCGATCTGCGTGATCGCCTCCCCCCGCGCCGTCCGCCGGGAGGCGCGTGGGAAGGCCGAAGCGCGAACGGAACGGGGAAAGCTCAGTGCTTTCCGCCGACTTCCTTCTCGTATTCCTTGAGGAAGCCGATGAACTCGCGGCGGTGGTCCTCCTCGCCGGCGAGGAGGCCGATGGCCATGTCCTGGGTCACGTAGTCGACGCCGTCGCAGAGCTTGATGATCTCGTTGTATTGCGCGATGGCCGCCTCCTCGGCGTCGATGACGCCCTTGATGACGCCGACGATGTCGGTGGAGTCCGGGAGCGGCTGGAGGGTCTTCTGTTTCCTCTCGAGGTCGAAGCTGCCCGGGACCTGGCCGCCGATGGTCTTGATGCGGTTGGCGAGCGTCTGGGCGTGGCCAAGCTCTTCGGCGATGTCGGCGGCGAGGGCCTTCTTCACGACGTCCGACCTCACTCCGTCGAGGTTCACCGAGGCCGCGATGTAGTTCTGCACCGTCTCCAGCTCCATCGCATAGGCGATCTTGAGGGCCTTCGCGATCTTGCTTTCCTTCGGGGCGCTTTTGGATGTCTTCGATGTCTTGCTCATGCCCTATGATTACGCTCCTGGCGGGAAAAGGGAACCGAAACAATTGGCGCGAAGGGAGAATTCCATGGCGTTCCCCGAAGTCCGCCGAACCCGCCAAGCTTGCGGGCTTGTCAAAGCGGCCGCTTTCCGCTTTTCTGGACGCCAGCCATGATCCGCCGTCTCTCCCGTCGCCTCAGCCTGAAGCTCTTCGCCTCGCTCGCCGCCTTTGGCTTCGGCGCCCGGCGTCGGGCGAGCGCACAGCAAGCCTCCGCCGCGGCGCCTCCGCCCGGCGACGACGGGGGCGACCGCCTCGATCGCTGGGACCGCACCG
>CAYMMC010000673.1:0-1088 GCA_964391125.1 uncultured Akkermansia sp. | reverse complement strand
ACCGAGGACCGGGTCTTCCTCGGCGGCGAGCTCTGGGCCAATCCGATGGAGGATTGGCGGGTCCGGGACGGATGGGCCGAATGCCTCGTCAGCTCGGGCAAGCGCAGCGTCCATTCCCTGACCCGCTCGTTTCGCAACCCGGAGGGCGGCTTCGCCATGTCGGTGCGCCTGTTCAAACCGGAGACGCTCTCCGAGGACGCGGGCGCGGGCTTTCGCATCGGCGTCCGCAGCGACCTCGACGAATACCGCAGCAACTGCTTCGCCCACGGCGGGATCGAGGCGGGCATCGTCGGCGACAAGCTCGTCCTCGGGCGGGAGTCGGCGCCCCTGGCGCGTCCTTTCGCCGGAGGCGAATGCCGTCTCGCGCTCTCCGGCAGGCCGGGCCCGGGGGGGCGCTACGATCTCGAGCTGGTCGCGACGGCGCCGGACGGCGCGGCGCTCGGCTCGGTGAGGCTCGCCGCGCAGAAGACCTTCGTCGTCGGCAACCTCGCCCTCGCCAGTCAGATGAAGAAGGGCCCGAGAGGGCGCGTCGAGGAGCCCTCCTGGCGCTTCGCCGAGTGGCGCGCCTCAGGCGACGCGCTGGATACCGCGTCGGAGCACCGCTTCGGCCCCATCCTCTGGACTATGTATTCGCTGAGCGACTCGCGCGGCGACGAGGGCTACGTCCTGAAGCTCAGCGCCCTCACGGGACCGCTCGCCACCTCCGCCCGGCAGGAGGTCGAGCTCCTCGTCGAGGAGGGCGGCACCTGGCGCTCGCTGGGCCAGGCGTCCCTCGACCCCGAGGCCTGGGTCGCGACCTTCCGGATTCCGAACTGGGACGAGACCAGAGAGACGCCCTACAAGGTGGTCCACCGCGAGCGGCTCTCCGACGGAACCGAGGCCATCGACGAGTGGAGCGGCCGGATCAAGGCGAACCCCTCGGGCCGCCCGCTGCGGCTCGCCGCGCTGACCTGCCAGAACGACTACGCCTTTCCCTACGGACCGGTCGCCGAGAACTTGCTCCGGCTCGACCCCGACATGCTCTATTTCTCCGGCGACCAGCTCTACGAGGGGCACGGCGGCTTCGGCGTGATCCGCTCGCCCGCCGG
>CAYMMC010000672.1:0-2096 GCA_964391125.1 uncultured Akkermansia sp. | reverse complement strand
GATGGGCTTGCTCCATTTCGCGCGGTCTCGGTGAAGCGATTTTGTCCTCCGAGGACCGCTGATTTACGCTGATATTTCCGCACCTTCCGGGGTGCGGTCTCGTTGAAGGAAGAAGCTTGAGGGCACAGTCCGCAAACGCTACGCTGCGCCCATGAGCATGAACGTGGTTGTCCCCGACGACGCAGTTGAGGAATTGCGTGACGCGGCACCCGAGGCATTTCGGGCGCGGGCTTCGCTTGAGCTGGCTTTGGCCCTCTACCAGCAAGGAAGGATCTCCGCCGGACGAGCCATGGAGCTCGCGGGACTGACGCGGCGGGAACTCCACGATGCGTTGAGGGACCGCGGTCAGCGCGTGGAAACCGAACCGGATCACGCGATCCGAGAACGCGCTTGGGCGGCATCGGCCAGCCTCCGATGACGTGGAGGATGGCTGGCATTGATCGGCGCCGGTGGCCGCGAAGGGGCGACCGGCTCCTAGTTGGTTCGTTTTGATGCTAGCGGATGCGGCGCTAGCGGGCACAAGCTTGTCCGGCGGGATGCTCGCGCCACGTTGACCTATGGCCGGTTGGCCCATTTTCCGGTAGCGGCGGCAGGCGGTGCGACGGTCTCCGAATGCTTCGCCCATGGCGACTCCACTCCGCGCGAGTTCATGGACTTCACCAACGGTGGGAAAAGGCGGGTCGCAGTTCATGGAGGTGAGCGAACAGAAACGAAGGGGCATCATGGCACGGACGGGAACGCGATGACAAGATGGAAGTATCCCGTTCAAGGCGGTTGCGACATGCGGATGGATCGTCATCATTTCAGGCGGGTGTTTGGTTCAGGCCTCCTCGTCCGATCCATCCCCCCACAGTTCCTCGACGATGTCGCGCCAGACAACTCCCTCGAGGTCGCGGATGCGTCCCGGATTGACCAAGAAGGCGTGGAAGGCGGCCAACACGCGATCAGAACCGACGAGCTCCTTGTCGTCGGCATGCTCCTGCTTGTCCGTAGGCAGTTCGGCCCTGACGAACGGACCTTTGGTCCAGTCACCATCGGGCGGCGGGAGCCTTACTTCCAGCACGTAGAGCCCGTTTTCGACGTGGTTGCACTGAATGAAGCCCCAATTCTCGAGATCGCCGACGACAACAAAAGGGGCATCCTCGTCGGGATCGATAGATAGGATCGCGGCGCGAACCTGCGAAAAGCTGGGATGATCCATCACGAGTCCCTGCCCTGCTTCGATCTCGAAGCCACGGTTGGGTGCATGGAAGGCGGCGGCGCAGTTCGCAATGAGAGGTTCCCCTGCCGCGAGCGCGGCGAGAGCCTGGAGGAGTCTTCGGCGGTTCATCGGTTCGGATTGAAGGGTTGGGTGGGGTTGGCTCGCTTCATTCGGGGGCTTCGGTGGAAAACGGGGAGGCGCTCCCCGCCGGCCACCCCTGCAGCCAGACGTTTCCGCGCAGCAGAGTTCCTTCCTCGATCACGCCGCCCTCGTGGTGGCGGGGATGGAGGTAGAAGGGAATTTCGAGATCGATGTCGCCGGGCAAGGTCACGCTCTCGCTGGCCCTGAGGCAGAGGGCGTCGAAACGAAGGACGGCTTGACCGAAGGGGTTGGACACGGACTCGAGTCGCTCGACCCGGGTCTGGAATTCGGCGGCGTCCTCCTCTCCTTCGCGCGACGAGGGGAGGAGGCTACGCAGATAGCTCAGGTCGATGGCGATGGAATCGGGAAATTCGGCATCGGGATCGTCCTTGAGGTTCTGCTCGTGAGTCAGTTGCAGCAGCGGCCCCTCGGTGATCTCGATCTCGGTTTCGAACCCGGATTTGCTGTGCAGAACGAGTCCGCTAAGGACGATCTGGTTTTCGGCATGGATCGCGTAGTCTTCGACGTGCATAAGATAGCCCGGATCGAAGAAGTTGAGCTCGGGTCCGTCCGCGCCGCCGTAGTTGCCGAAGACGAGGGCCTCGCCGGTCATCTCGTTGGTCCGGATCTCGCGAATGTAGACCGATTGTGCGCGGGTGGCTTCCGCGATGGGATTGGCGGTGCGAAGCTCGGACCGGTCCTCCGAACTGAATCGGAGAAGGCTGGCAAGATAGCGGACCGATCCCGAGCCGGG
>CAYMMC010000671.1:0-2104 GCA_964391125.1 uncultured Akkermansia sp. | reverse complement strand
GGATTCTCCACGGCGGCCAGGAAGGTGCGCAAAGCGATGTCGAAACCGATGTAGCGCCCCTCCGATCTCACGCTGGAATAGGGGACGCCGGTGTATTCGCGGCCCTTCTCGAAAAAGCCGCCCTCCCGGTTGGGCAGGGTCTCGGCGACCGGCGTCCACTTCACCTGCGAAAGGATGCGGGCCAGTTCGGCGGCGCGCTCCTGCCATGGCTGCGAAGGCGGTTCGCCGGATTGGGCCAGCGCCTCGGTTCGGGCGCAGACGGACGCGAGGAAGACGAGGGCGGCGAGGAGGCTAGTTCTCATGGCGTCCCCATCGTAACCGTTCTTTTTTCCCTCCGTCAAACGTGGGCGGACGCTTTGTCGTTCCCGATACGCGGTTCCGGCTCCGCGACCGCGAGGAATGGCTTTCGCCGATGCCGGGGAATGTGTAAAACCTTGTTCGCCGACGCGCTCGCGGCGTCCGATCCCGATTCCCCCAGGCCCATGACCCTCCTCACCTTCTTCTTCTTCACCGGCCTCGTCGGCCTGCTCACCTGGCTCCTCACCCGCAAGGACGACCACGGCACCCCGACGGGCTACTTCCTCGCCGGGCGCACCCTGACCAGCGGCTACATCGCGGGCTCGCTGCTGCTGACCAACCTCTCCACCGAGCAGCTCGTCGGCCTGAACGGCGCGGCCTTCAAGGACGGCATCAGCGTGATGGCCTGGGAAGTCATCGCCGGGGCCTCGCTCGTGGTCATGGCCCTCTACTTCCTGCCCAAGTATCTGCGCAGCGGCATCGCCACGATTCCCGAATTCCTCGAGAAGCGCTTCGACGGCACCACGCGGACGATCACCAGCTTCATCTTCATGGTCGCCTACGCCCTCATCCTGATGCCCATCATCCTCTACTCGGGCGCCGTCGGCCTGCAGGGGCTGCTCGATTTGAAATCCCTCACCGGCATTCAGAACGACACCGTCCTGCTCTGGGTCACGGTCTGGTTCATCGGCATCCTCGGGTCGGTCTACGCCATCTTCGGCGGCCTGCGCACCGTCGCCGTGAACGACACGATCAACGGCTTCGGCCTCCTCGTCGGCTCGGTCATGATCACCTTCTTCGCCCTGAACGCCGCCGGCGACGGCGGACCGCTCGAAAACCTCGCCGCGATCAAGGAGGCGCATCCGGAAAAGTTCAACTCCCTCGGGAGCAAGGACTCCTCGGTGCCCTTCTCGACCCTCTTCACCGGGGTGCTGCTGCTGAACCTCTTCTACTGGACCACGAACCAGCAGATCATCCAGCGGACCTTCGCGGCGACGAACCTCGCCGAGGGCCAGCGCGGCGTCCTCATCGCCGGGATCTTCAAGGTGATCGCTCCGCTCGTCCTCGTGATCCCCGGGATCATCGCCTTCCACCTCTATGGCGAGCGCGAGGGCTTCAAGCCCGACCACGCCTACGGCACCCTCGTCAGCGAGGTGCTGCCGAAATGGCTCACCGGCTTCTTCGCCGCCGTCATGGTCGGGGCCATCTTCACCTCCTTCAACTCGGCCCAGAACTCCACCGCCACCCTCTTCTCGCTGGGCGTCTACAAGCAGATCTTCAAGCGCGGCGAGGCCGACGACCGGAAGGTCGTCCGCAACGGCAAGCTCGTCGGCACCGCCATCGCGATCTTCTCGATGACGGCGGCGCCCTTCCTCGCGGGGCAGGACAGCCTCTTCGGCTACCTCCAGAAGATGAACGTGCTCTACTTCATCCCCATCTTCGCGGTGGTGCTGGCGGGCTTCCTCTTCAAGCGCGGCGGGGCCCCGGCGGCGAACCTCGCGCTGGTGGGCGGCTGCGTCGCCCTGCTTCTCGGCTACTTCGTGCCGCCCTTCTCGGACTGGGCGGCGAAGATCCACGAGTTCCACTTCGCGGGGCTCGTCTTCGCGGTCCTGATGCTCTTCCAGTTCGCCATGAGCAAGCTGCGCCCCCTGCCGCAGCCCTGGGAGCACCACCACAGCGGCGAGGTGGACCTCACGCCCTGGCGCTGGGCCAAGCCGCTCGCCTTCGCGCTGATCGCCTTCGTCCTCCTCGTCTATCTCGTCTTCGCGGATTTCTCGGTGCTGGGAGGATAGCTCCGAAGCGCGAG
>CAYMMC010000670.1:0-2110 GCA_964391125.1 uncultured Akkermansia sp. | reverse complement strand
GTTCTCGTTGGAGAGCTTGGCGTTCACCTTCTTCAGCTCGTCCTCCGCCATGGCGATCTCCTTGCCGAGGCGCTCGCGCTCGGCGGCGACGTCGACGAGGCCTTCGAGGGGCAGGTGGATCCGGCCGATGGCGGTCAGGGCGGTCGGCTCGCCCTTGGGGGCCTGGTAGCCCGGCGAGACGAGCACCTCCCCGGCGCCGGCGAGGCGGGCGAAGACGGTGGATTCGGGGAAGGCGCCGTCCTCGGGGACGACGATGAACTTCACGCCCTTGTTCGCTCCGAGACCGTATTCGGCCTTGAGGTTGCGGGCCCGTCCCACGGCCTCGTAGACGGCGGCGACGCGGTCCCGGGCTTCGAAGACCAGGGCGAGGTCGGCCCCGGCGAGGACGGACTCGACCGGCAGCGGGGTCTGCATCAGGAAGGGCGGGGCGCCCTCCTCGCGGTAGCCGACCTTCTCCCAGAGCTCCTCGGTGAGGTGCGGCATGAAGGGATGCAGCAGCAGCAGGAAGCGCTTCAGGACGAGGTCCATGGTCGCGAGGGTGGAGGCCCGAGCGGCGGGGGCGGCGCCCTCGGAGAAGTCGCCCTTGCTCGATTCGAGATACCAGTCGCAGTAGCGGCTCCACCAGAACTCGTAGAGAAGCTGGGCGATCTCGTTGAAGCGGTAGTCCTGGTAGGCGAGCCGCAGGTCCTGCTCCAGCTGGTCGAGCCGCGCGAGGATGTCGAGGGAATAGATCGAGAGCGCGCCGAAGTCGAGCGGCCCCCGGGCCACGGGGGCGTCCTGCATCTGCCGGTAGCGGGCCGCGTTCCAGAGCTTGTTGGCGAAGTTGCGCCCTTCGACGATCTGGTCCTCGTCGAACTTCACGTCGGTGCCGGTCGGGGCGATGCGCATCAGGCCGAAGCGCAGGGCGTCGGCGCCGTATTCGGCCATGAGGTCGAGCGGGTCGGGCGAGTTGCCGAGCTGCTTGGACATCTTGCGGCCCTTCTTGTCGCGGATGATGCTGGTGAAGAAGACGTTCTGGAAGGGCAGGCAGCCCTGCCAGCGGTAGCCGGCCATGATCATGCGGGCGACCCAGAAGAAGATGATGTCGGGCCCGGTGACGAGGTCGGTCGTGGGGTAGAACTTCTTCAGCGTCTCCGATGGCTCCGCGTCGCTGTCGCTCATGGTCGCAAAGGGCCAGAGCCAGCTCGAGAACCAGGTGTCGAGGACGTCCTCGTCGCGCGTCCAGTTTTCGGCGTCGGCGGGGGGCTCGATCCCGACGTGGAGGTCGTCGCCGGCGCTGGCGGAGTCGAGGCTCTCGCGCCCGCGCAGCTCGTCGGCCTTCTCCTTGCGGTACCACACGGGGATCTGGTGGCCCCACCAGAGCTGGCGGCTGATGCACCAGTCCTGGATGCCCTCCATCCAGTGGGCGAAGGTCTTCTTCCAGCGCTCGGGGCGGAAGTGGATCGCGTTGCTCTCGACGGCCTCGGCGGCCTCGGCCACGCAGGGATACTTGAGGAACCACTGCATCGAGAGGCGCGGCTCGACGGGCACGTCGGCGCGCTCGCTGTAGCCCACGTTGTTCTCGTAGTCCTCGACCTTCACGAGCTGGCCCATGGCCTCGAGCTTCTCGGCCGCCTTGGCGCGGGCCTCGAAGCGGTCCATGCCCTCGAAGTCGGGGCCGGCGAGGGCGTTGAGGGTGCCGTCGGGATTCAGCACGTCGAGGATGGGCAGGTCGTGCTTCAGGCCGATCTCGAAGTCGGCCTTGTCGTGCGCGGGGGTGACCTTGAGAACCCCGGTGCCGAACTCCATGTCGATGTGGTCCGAGGCCACCACGGGGATCTCCGCCTCGGGGAAGGGGCGCACCACCGACTTCCCGACGAGGTCGGCGTAGCGCGGGTCCTTGGGATGGACCGCGACGGCGGTGTCGCCCATCAGGGTCTCGGGCCGGGTCGTCGCGATCTCCACCCAGCGGTTCTTCTCGCCGACGACGCGGTAGCGCATCGTGTAGAGCTTGGACTTCTGGCTCTTCATCACGACCTCCTCGTCGCTCAGGGCGGTGAGCGACTTGGGGCACCAGTTGACCATGCGCTTGCCGCGATAGATGAGCCCCTCGTCGAAGAGGTCGACGAAG
>CAYMMC010000669.1:0-2117 GCA_964391125.1 uncultured Akkermansia sp. | reverse complement strand
GGAGGTGAGGCCGCGGCCGATCAGCCCCGTCTCGCCGGGCAGGCCGAGGTGGCGCGGGCTGGCGCCGGTGGCGACGATGACGGCGCGCGCGAGGCGCTCGGCGCCGGAGGAGGTCTTCAGGAGGATGGTCCCGTCCTCCCGCCGGACGAGGCTCTCGACCCGGTCGTATTCGACGCGGGTGCCGAACTTCTCCGCCTGCTGCTGCATGCGCATCATCAGGTCGGGCCCCATCACGCCCTCGGGGAACCCGGGGAAGTTCTCCACCTCCGTCGTGGTCGTGAGCTGTCCGCCGGGCTGTTCGCCGGAGATGACGAGGGGATTCAGGTTGGCCCGGGCGGTGTAGATCGCGGCGGTCCATCCGGCGCAGCCGGTTCCGATGATGATGACGTTTTCCATGGGCCGGGAATGTGGCGAGGGACCGGGTGCGAATCAACGGCAAATCCGGTCGCGAATCCGTCGGAATCGGTGGCAAGCCCCCCGGTCCCGACCGGGCTCCCGCCTCCTCACACGATCTCGCGGATGACCTCGCCGAAGTCCCGCTCCAGGCGCTTGTGGCCGGGGACCTCGAGATGGTGGGCGTGCAGGCCCATCTGGTGCAGCAGGGTGGCGTGGAGGTCGGTGACGTAGTGGGGGCTCTCGACGGCATGGAAGCCCAGCTCGTCGGTGGCGCCGTGGACGACCCCGCCCTTGACCCCGCCGCCGGCCATCCACACGCTGAAGCCGTAGGGGTGGTGGTCGCGCCCGTCGGCGCCCTGCGATCCGGGGGTGCGCCCGAACTCGGTTCCGAAGACCACCAGGGTCTGCTCGAGCAGGCCGCGCTGCTTCAGGTCCTTCAGCAGGCCGGCGATGGGCCGGTCGACCTGCATGGCCAGTTCGGCGTGCTTCTCCTTCAGCTTCGAATGCTGGTCCCACGCGCCGGCCGCCCCGTCGCCGTGCATGATCTGGATGAAGCGCACGCCCCGCTCGGCGAAGCGCCGCGCCGCGAGCAGCTGCTCGCCGAAGGGGCGGGTCTCCTTCCGGTCGAGGCCGTAGAGCCGCCGGGTCTCCTCGGATTCCGCGTCGAAGCGGATCGTGTCCGGCACCGCGGTCTGCATCCGGTAGGCGAGTTCGTAGGACTTGATCCGCGCCTCGAGCGCCGCGTCGCCGGGATAGCGGTCCGCAGCGAGCCGGTTGAGGCGGTCGACGAGGGAGAAGCCGAGCCGCTGCTCCTCGTCGGAGATTCGGCCTTCCGGCTTGGCATAGTCGAGCGGGTTCGCCGGGTCGACCTTCAGCTTCACCGCGTCGTAGGCGGGGCCGAGGTAGTGGCCGTCCCGCGTGTCGAAGAAGCGCGGCCCCATGCTGATGAACTGCGGGAGGTTCTCGTTCAGCGTGCCGAGACCGTAGTTCACCCAGGCGCCGATGGTCGGGCTCTTCGGATCGAGCATGTGGCGGCCGGAGTGGAACTGGACCTGGGCGCCGTGGTTGTCGTCGGTCGTCCACATGGAGCGGAGGACCGCGATGTCGTCGATGCAGGATCCGATGTGGGGAAACCAGTCGCTCACCTCGATGCCGCTTTTGCCATAGGGGCGGAAGCCGGTCTGCAAAGGGTAGATCGTGTGGCGCTGCTGGCCGTTGGCGTCGTTGACCACGACGACGCGCACCCGCTTGCGCCGCTCCGGATCGGTCACGTCCGCGAAGGGCGTTTCCGCGATGGTCTTTCCGGCATACTGGTTCAGGGCCGGCTTGGGATCGAAGCTCTCCATGTGGCTGACGCCGCCCCGCATGAACAGCCAGATGACGCTTTTCGCCTTGGGCGCGAACTGCGGGCGCCCGTCGAGGATCCGTCCCATCGCCGCCTCCGCGCCGAAGCCGTCCCGCGCCAGGAGGGCGCCGAGGGCGAGCCCGCCGAAGCCGAGGCCGGCGCGGTGCAGGAACTGGCGGCGGGCCAGCGAGCGGACGAGTTCGGGATCGATCATGGGGCGGGCGTTCGCAGGTTTCATCGGACCGTCACGAAATCGTTGTGGTTGAGCAGGGCGTGGACGAGGCGGGCGCGGACGGCGGCCTCGGGGTCGGCCGTCTCCCGGACCGGCGCCAGCGCCGCCGCCGCCTCCCAGAAATCGAGGCAGGCTCCGCGCTCC
>CAYMMC010000668.1:1417-2121 GCA_964391125.1 uncultured Akkermansia sp. | reverse complement strand
GCGTCAGAACCGGAAGCTGAGGCCGCCGCCGATGCCGTGTTCCGAGTGGTATTCGGAGACGAGGGAGAACTGCTTGTTGAGGAGGTACTCGGCGCCGGCCGACCATTCCCATTCCGTGTTGGTGTCGTACTCGACTTCGGCGAAGACGGAGACGCGGTCGGTCAGGCGCAGGGACTTCCCGAGACCGAAGCGGAAGTCGCCCTCGCTGTCCACCTGGGCGAAGCTGTCGATCAGGTAGGGGAGCCGGTATTCGATCCCCCCGAAGGCGCGGTCGGTGGCGCCGTGCTCGTTGGTGAGCCGGGCGCCGAGAGCGGTGGAGAAATTCGGTCCGAAGTATCGGCCCCAGGCGAGGTCGATCTCGTAGCGGGCGTCGCCGAGGTCGAAGTCGTGCCAGCCGATGTCCCACATCGCGTAGTAGTCGTCGCGGGCGTTCATGAGGCTCGCCATGCCCATGCTCATGTGGGTCTGGAGGCTGCCGGAGGCCATGAAGTAGAGGGGGTTCTCGTCGTGCTCGCCGAAGTCGACGACGTGGCCGGGCCCCTGCTCCTCGTAGGAGAAGACGCGGGTCATGCCCATGTGCATGTGGTAGAGCAGATGGCAGTGGAAGAGCCAGTCGCCGCTCTCGTCGGTCTCGAACTCGATGGTCCGCTTGCCCATCGGCGGGAGGTCGACGGTGTGCTTGAGAGGGGCGTCGGCGAGCTCGC
>CAYMMC010000668.1:0-1407 GCA_964391125.1 uncultured Akkermansia sp. | reverse complement strand
CGAGTCGAGGACGCGGAAGAAGTGGCCGTGGAGATGCAGGGGGTGGTGCATCATGGTGTCGTTGATCAGCTCCAGGCGCAGGACTTCGCCGCGCCGGATGGGGATGACGCCGTCCTCGGACACGGTCTTGCCGTTGAAGGACCAGAGGTAGCGCTCCATGTCGCCGGTGAGGCGCAGTTCGAGGGTGCGGCGGGGAAGTTCGGGATTCAGGCGCGTCGAGGCCGTCGCGCGGAGGCGGGCGTAGGGCGGCAGGGGGCGCTCCGGCTCGCCGGCGAGGGCCTCGGCGTCGCTCGCGGGGATTTCCGCGTCGTCGTCCTCCAGCGCGGCGAGGAGGTGGTCGTCCATGTTGTAGAGGTTCGGTCGCGGGATCTCGGGGGCGTGGTGCGGCTCGCCCCGGCCGAGCCAGACCGAGGCGTGGCCCGATCCGTCCTGGGCCGTGGCGCGCAGCTCCCAGCGTCCTTGTCGGGGCACCGTGACAAGGACGTCGTAGGTCTCGGCCATGCCGACGAGGAGGCGGTTCATCTGGATGGGCTTCACGCTGGGTCCGTCGGCGGCGACGATCTTCAGCGGGCCGGTTGCGGACTGGAGGTAGAAATAGGTCGAGGCTCCCGCGTTGACGAAGCGCAGCCGCGCCGTCTCGCCGTTGCGGATGCCGGGGTCGTGTTCGCGCCTTCCGTTCGCGAGAAAGGCGTCGTAGGCCACGTCGGAGATGTCCATGGCCGGCATGCGCGATTTCTCCCGTTCCCAGAAGGATTTCAGCTCGCCCGCCTTCGCCGCGCCGAAGAGGCTCTGGATGGAGCCTTTCTTGAACTCATACCAGTCGTTCCCGCTCATGAGGGTGCGCATCACCTCCTCGGGACGCTCCAGGGTCCAGTCCGAGAGGACGACGACCTCGTCGCGGTCGGCCCGCTCCGCGACGCCGCCGCGCGGTTCGACGACGATGGCGCCGTAGACGCCGTTCTGCTCCTGCAGGCCGGTGTGGCTGTGGTACCAGTAGGTCCCGGCGTGGCGCAGCTCGAATTGGAAGGTGTGCGTCGTCCCCGGCTGGATCGGCGGGGTGGTGACATGGGGCACGCCGTCCTGCGCGTTGGGGAGGAGAAGGCCGTGCCAATGGATCGAGGTCTCCTCCTTCGCGAGGCGGTTGTGGACGCGGATGCGGGCGATCTCGCCCTCGCGGAAGCGCAAGGTCGGCCCGGGGATCCCGCCGTTGACGGTCAGGGCGCGGACCGGTCGCAGCGCGGTTCCGTCGGGCGACCACTTCTGCTCGGCGATCGCGAGATCGTATTCGCGGTCGGCCGGCCCCTCCGGGGCGGGGCCTAGGGCGCAGGCGAGGCAGAGGAAGGGGACGAGGGCGGTCATGCCGGGACGGGGAGGGTTGCTTCAATCGAGTCGCATCCGCCGCAGGCG
>CAYMMC010000667.1:0-2126 GCA_964391125.1 uncultured Akkermansia sp. | reverse complement strand
CTTCACCGGGAAGATGTCCTGGTACAGCGTCAGGACCAACGGCGGCACCGAGACCGCCAGCGGAGAGAAGCTCTCCGACCAGGCCGACACCGCCGCCCATCCCAGCCTGCCCTTCGGCACCCTCGTGGAGGTGACGAACCTCGGCAACGACCGCAGCGCCGTGCTCCGGATCAACGACCGGGGACCCTACGCCCACGGGCGGGTGCTCGACGTCTCCATCGGCGCGGCACGGCGTTTGGGCTTCGAAAAGCGCGGGGTCGTCACCTGCCGCGTCGAGGTGCTGCGAGAGGAGGACGACGACGAGACCGGAGCGGAGATCTCCGGCGAAGCGGGGGGCTCAGAGCCCGAAGGCGGCGAGTGAGTTCGAGACCCGCCCGATCGCGAGGACGATCCTGGGGTGCTCGTCCTCCCAGTGGGCGAGCTGCTCTTTCAGATCGCTCCAAGCCGTCCCCAGCGCCGCGTCGCCCTTGCCCGCGAGCGCCTCGGCGGTGCCCGCCACCACTTCCCGGACCCGTCCGCCGTCGGGATGCGCCTCGATGTCTCCCAAGGCCGACTCCAGGGTGGCCAGCGCCTCCGTCGTTTCGGCGTCGAGCGCATCGCGCTCCTGCAGGGCGCGGCGGATGGTGTCGAGTTCTTCTCGCATGACAGATTCGGGTTCGGATGGGACGCGGTCCGGTCTGAGCCGGAGCATCCCCTACTCTCACGCGTCGAGACGGCTTTGGCGATCCGTTTCTCCCGCGTTTTCGCGGGCTCGCTGGGCAAAAAAAACCGGCGCGGTCGCCCGCGCCGGCCTTCGTGAAATCGATTCGGTCGCTCTCGCGGAACCGCCGATCAATGGTAGGAGGCCTGCGCCCCCTTGATGGCGCGCTTCTTGATCCAGGGCATGAGACCGCGGAGACGGGCTCCCACCTTCTCGATGGGATGCGCCTGGCCTTCCTTGCGGAGCCGATTGAAGTTCTCCCCGCCGCCGGTGGCTTCAGCGATCCAGGCCTTGGCGAACTTGCCGCTCTGGATGTTCTTGAGGGCCTTCTCCATGCGCTTCTTCACCGAGGCGTCGATGATGGTCGGGCCGGTGGTGAGGTCGCCGTATTCGGCGGTCTCGGAGATGGAGAAGCGCATCCCGGAGATCCCCGACTCGTTGATGAGGTCGACGGTCAGCTTCAGCTCGTGGAGGCATTCGAAGTAGGCCATCTCGGGCTGGTAGCCGGCCTCCACGAGGGTCTCGTAGGCGGCGGTGATGAGCTGGCTGACGCCGCCGCAGAGGACGGTCTGCTCGCCGAAGAGGTCGGTCTCGGTCTCCTCCTTGAAGGTGGTCTCGAAGACGCCGGCGCGGGTGCCGCCGATGCCCTTGGCCCAGGCGAGGGCGATCTTCTTGGCGTCCTTGCCGGGGTTCTGGTGGATGGCGATGAGGGAGGGCACGCCCTTGCCCTCGACGAACTGGCGGCGCACGATGTGGCCGGGGCCCTTCGGCGCGACCATGATCACGTTGACGAAGTCGGGCGGGGTGATCGTCGCGAAGTGGACGGCGAAGCCGTGGCTGAAGAGGAGCGTCTGGCCCTTGCGGAGGTGCGGGGCGACGTCCTTCTCGAAGATGGCGGCGATCTTGGTGTCGGGCGTGGCGATGAAGATGACGTCGGCGGCCTTGACCGCGTCCGCCGTGTCCATCACTTCGAAGCCGTATTCCTCGGCGACCTTGCGCGACTGGCTCTTCGCGTAGAGGCCGACGATGACCTTGACGCCGCTGTCCTTGAGGTTGAGCGCGTGCGCGTGGCCCTGGGAGCCGAAGCCGATCACGGCGCAGGTTTTGCCGTTCAGCGCCCCGAGGTCCGCGTCCTTGTCCCTGTAGATTTTTGCTGCCATCTTTTTGAATCTCTGTCTCTGAGTTTTCGAGCGCGTAGGGTCCGCGCAAAGGGGGGGATGGTCAACCGCTATTCCGCGAGCCGCGATAATAGCGGCAACCAACGGCCTTGACCCTGCCGACCTATCCGTCGATCATCGCCGCGACGTGGCCGCCGATGGCGAGGGAGGCGGTGGCGGCGGGGCTGAGGGCGTTGAGCAGATGCAGGGCGTGGTCCCGCGCGAGGAGGTGGAAATCCTGCACCAGCTCGCCCTGCGGGGTCATGGCC
>CAYMMC010000666.1:0-2130 GCA_964391125.1 uncultured Akkermansia sp. | reverse complement strand
GTCCGCCGCGCCGTCGAGAAGGCCGAGCTCGAATTCTACCGCGACCCGCAGAAGACCGCGCTCTTCGCGCTGAAGGAGGAGCTCTACTTCACCCTCGATCCGAAGCAGCACGAGGCCGAGCTCACCGAGATGGGCCGGCAGTTCCTCAGCCCCGGCGATCCGAAGGCCTTCGTCCTTCCGGACCTCTCCGAGGCCTTCTCCGCGATCGACGGAGACGCCGCCCTGACCGATTCCCAGAAAGCCGCCGCCAAGCGCGACCTTCAGCAGCAGATGGCCGCCCAGGCCGAGAAGATGCACACCATCTCCCAGCTGATGAAGGCCTACACCCTCTACGAGAAGGACGTCCACTACGTCGTGGAGGACAACCGCGTCATGATCGTCGACGAGAACACGGGCCGGAAGATGGCCGGGCGCCGCTGGTCCGACGGCCTCCACCAGGCCGTCGAGGCGAAGGAGGGCGTCACCATCGAGGGCGAGACCCAGACCTACGCCACCATCACGATCCAGAACTACTTCCGCCTCTACGAGAAGCTCGGCGGCATGACCGGCACCGCCGAGACCGAGGCGGCCGAGTTCCATGACATCTACAAGCTCGAGGTCCTCGTCGTGCCGACGAACCGCCCCATCGCCCGGATCGACCTCAACGACAAGATCTACAAGACCCAGCGCGAGAAGTTCAAGTCCGTGATCGACCTCGTCAAGGAGCGCCATGCCCTCGGCCAGCCCATCCTCCTCGGCACCGCCAGCGTCGAGTCGTCCGAGATCCTCTCGCGCATGCTGCAGCGGGAGAAGATCGCCCACTCCGTCCTGAACGCCAAGTTCCACCTCCAGGAGGCCGAGATCGTCGCCCGGGCCGGCCAGGCCGGCGCCGTCACCGTGGCCACCAACATGGCCGGCCGCGGCACCGACATCAAGCTCGGCGAAGGCGTCGCCGACAAGGGCGGCCTCTTCGTCATCGGCACCGAACGCCACCGCAGCCGCCGCGTCGACCGCCAGCTCCGCGGGCGCTGCTCCCGCCAGGGCGACCCCGGCATGTCGGTCTTCTACGTCAGCTTCGAGGACGATCTGATGATGCAGTTCGGCGCCGCCGAACGCATGACCAAGATGATGGAGCGCTTCGGACTCGAGGAGGGGCAGGAGCTGGAGCATCCCTGGCTCAACAAGTCCGTCGAGAACGCCCAGAAGAAGGTCGAGACCCGCGACTACCTCGCCCGGAAGCACATCCTCGAGTACGACGACGTGATGAACAACCAGCGGAGCGTCGTCTACGGCTACCGCAACGAGGTCCTCAGCACCGAGGACCCGCATTCCCTCATCCTGGAGATCATCGAGGACGCCATGCCCAAGCTGCTCGGCGACTGCTTCGACCCCGAGCTGGGCCGACTCATCCCCGAGGCCGTCGTCCAGGTCGTCAACACCCACTTCCCCCTCGGACTCACCGTCGAGGACGCCGCCCTCGACAGCCGGAGCGACGAGGAGGCCATCGACTTCCTCATCGAGCAGGTGAAGGCCGCCTACGAGGTGAAGATGAGCCACGAGGATCCCGCCCGGGGCGAGGACCTGGAGCGCTGGGTCATCCTCCACAGCATCGACCAGCTCTGGCAGGAGCACCTGTTCGAGATGGACAGCCTGCGCGATTCCATCAGCAACTACCGCTACGCGCAGAAGGACCCCCTCGTCGAATACAAGCACCACGCCTACGAACTCTTCGTCGGCCTCATGGACCGGATCAAGACCGAGGTGCTGGGCAACCTCTTCCGCACCACCACGATCCGGCCCGAGGACTACAACCGCGTCCTCCGCGGCATCCAGACGAGCCGTCCCGACGTCCTCGCCGCAGGCGGCGTCGAGCCCGCCCCCGCGCCTCCGCGTCCCGAGATCCAGATTCCGAAGACCCCGCAACGCCGGGATCTCCCCAAGGTGGGACGCAACGACCCCTGCCCCTGCGGCAGCGGGAAGAAGTTCAAGTCCTGCTGCGGCCGGGCCTGAGCGCCGAGGAGGAAGGCCGACGTGGGGGGATTCTTTGAGAATTGCTCCGAGCCGTTTCCCCGGGGTGTTTGAACGGGGGGGGACGGCGGGAATCGACGACTCCTCCGGGGCCATGCATCTCTACCTCCACATCCCCTTCTG
>CAYMMC010000665.1:906-2130 GCA_964391125.1 uncultured Akkermansia sp. | reverse complement strand
GGTCAGGCGGGGGAGGATGGGCTCTTCGACCCCGCGCTCGTAGCCGGAGACGAGTATGATGTCGCCGGTGCGGCCCTGCATGATTTCATACTCCACCGAGGCGATCCAGGGGGCGTTGAAATCGGCCTTGTAGTTGCCGTCCTCGCCGATGCAATGCAGCAGCACGCCGCTGTTCCGGGCGCGGTCCTTGCGGTTGCCCCAGGTCACGGTGCCCCAGCGGAACTCGAGCACCAGCTTGTAGTTCTTGTAGGCCTTGCGGGTGACGATGCCGCCCCAGTCCTGCCCGCTGATGCGGATGGCGGGCGCTCCGTCCACCTGGTCCACGACGGTGAAGACCTGGTTGGGATCCTCGTATTTGTGCCCTTGCAGCCAGGTGTAGAACTGGCTCAGGTCGTTGACCTTGTCTCCGTCGTAGAGGACGATGGACTCCTCGGGCTGCACGGCGGGCTTTCCGTCGAAGCCGGTGGACTTCGGCCCCTCGTCGGCGAAGGCGGCCGTGGCGAGGAGGGTCAGGGTCAGCGCCGCGGTGCGGCGGAGGAGGGATGCGGATGGGCGGGATGCGTTGCGGGTGGTCATGGTGATGGTAGAAGTAGAGCGGGAAAGGAGCGGAGAAGTAAAGGAGGAAAGAGAATTTGGAGAGCGGACGGAATGTGGCATGGGCTTCCAGCCCATGCGTTGTGTGGTGACGCCGGAGGCCGGACAAGTTTCGTTTGCGAGCGAATGGAGTGTTGGGGACTTCGGAGTCTTCCCGCAAGGCATGGGCTGCAAGCCCATGCCACTTGGCAAAGTCAGGGCTTGGCGCTTTGGATGAAATGGAGCAGGTGGGCCATGTCCTCGACGCCGATGGCGGCTTCGAGGCCTTCGGGCATGAGGGAGACGCCGGTGGCGGCGAGGCTGGCGATGTCCTGGCGGAGGATGACGCGCTCGCTGCCGTCGGGTTGCTTGAGGGTGATGCTGTGGGCGGTCTCGGCGGCGATGATGCCGAAGAGGTCGCCGCCGCCCTTGAGCCGGCAGGCGTAGGCCTGGAATCCGGGTTGGATGTCGATGTTGGGGTCGAGAATGTTGGTGAGCAGCTTTTCCGCAGGATGGTCGGCGACGGAGGCGAGGTCGGGGCCGAGGGCGACGCCTTCGCTGCCGTGCTGGTGGCAGATGGCGCAGTAGGCGAGATACACGGCATGGCCTTTTTGGATGTCGCCTTCGAGGCTCAGGGCGGGCTTGTATTTC
>CAYMMC010000665.1:0-896 GCA_964391125.1 uncultured Akkermansia sp. | reverse complement strand
CCACTTCGGCGCGCGCGGGGTTGCCGGCGGCGTGGAAAAGGGCGGTGGCGAGCTCCTTGATCCGCTTGGAGGGATGGTGGAGCAGGCGGGAGCGGCGCGTGGCGTCGATCCCGGCGGCGGCGATCTCCCCTTTTTCGATCCGCCGCAGCAAGTCGAAGGCCCAGGGCTCGCGGTTGAGCCACTCGTCGAGCAGGATGGTCCGGTTCTCCGGAGTCAGGGCGGGCCAGGCCTCGGCGAATTGCGAGGTGACGTCCGCCTTGGGGAAGCCGGCCAAGGCGACGATCACCTGCCGCAGGACGGAGGCCTCGGTGGTGGCGGCGTGCAGCCAGGTGGTGAGCAGCCCGACGGCTTCGCCCTCCTTGCCGGGCGCCAGTCCTAGCAGGGCGGCGGCGGCGAGGCGGTCGGAGGCGGTGGCGCCTTCGTCGCGCGACAGGGTCTCGGCGTAGCCCCAGAGCGGTTCGTAGCGTTTCAACAGGGTGGACAGGGCGTCGTCCGTGGCGTTTTCCAGGCGCTCCAGGCTGCTCTGCTTGCCTTGGAGAAGGCGGAGAAAGCCTTCTGCCTGGCGCATCTGGGCGACGGAGTAGCGCCCGTCCGCCGCCTCCAGCACGGGGCGCAGCATCCGGGCGAGCGAGGCGCGGTCGTCGAGGCCGAGCAGCAGGCTCCAGAGCGGTGCGTTCCAAACGTCCCCCGCGTCGGCCTGCGAGGCGGCCTCGGCCAGGGTCGCGGCATGGGGCAGGGCGGAGCTGAGGATCGCGGCTTGCAGCCAGGGATCGTCCTGGGCCGCCGGCATCAGGGCGGCGAGATGCCGTCCGGCTTCGGCCGTGTCCCAGGCCCCCAGCGAAAAGGCAAGCTGGAGGCGCAGCTTGGCGTCCGTCTCGCCGACGAGCGTCCCGGCG
>CAYMMC010000664.1:0-2139 GCA_964391125.1 uncultured Akkermansia sp. | reverse complement strand
TCCCTCCGGGCAAGGTGACCACAACGCCTCTTCGCTATGATCGAATGGATTAACGAAATATTCGGGATGCACGAAGTGGCATCCAAACACGGACACGTGGGCAACCACATGATGGGCCTGATCCATTGGTTCATGGCCATCATCTTCGTGGGATGGTCGATCTTCCTCGGCGTGATCCTCTACAAGTTCCGCTGGAAGAAGAACCCGAAGGCAAGCTACGAGGGGATCACCTCGCACTTCTCGACCCACGTGGAGATCGGCGTCGTCATCGTCGAAATCGTCATCCTCCTGGGATTCGCCCTGCCCCTCTGGGCGGTCCGGGCCGACGCGAAGTCGCGGCCCACCGGCGAGGACGTCGTCAACGTCCGGGCCGTGGGCGAGCAGTACCGCTGGACCTTCCACTACGCCGGACCCGACAAGATGGTGGGCATCACCTCGCACGAGCGCTACACCAGCGCGAACCCCGTGGGCCTCGTCGCGGAGGACCCCAACGCCCAGGACGACTTCGTCTCGGTGAACGAGCTCGTCGTGCCCATCGACCGTCCCGTCATCGTCCAGGTGACCTCCAAGGACGTCATCCACGGGCTCCACATCGTCCCCATGTTCAGCCAACAGGACGCCATCCCCGGCTCGGAGATTCCGATGTGGTTCGTGCCGGACAAGGAGGGCGAATGGGACATCGTCTGCGCCCAGCTCTGCGGCGCCGGCCATGCCCAGATGGTTTCCACGGTGAAGGTCCTCAGCGGCGAGAAATTCGACGAATGGTTCGCCGGGAACAATCCGCTCCTGCCCAAGCAGCAGTGAGCCGCTAAGCCCAAGCGGCGGAGCCCGGACCGAAAGGATGCCCTCTTCATTCCGGTGAGCACCTCCACGCTCCAGCCCGCCGGTCGCGCCTACCGGCGCTTTGCCCGCTTCGTCGTCTTCGTCGCCGTCCTCCTCGTCTGGTGGGGGGCCGCGACCACGACCAAGCAGGCCGGGATGGTGTTCGCCGACTGGCCGCTCAGCCTCGGGACGGTCAACCCGCCCGGTTGGCTCGAGCACATGATTCTCTTCCTGGAGCACAGCCACCGGCTCCTCGCCAAGCTGGTGGGGCTGCTGGTGCTGGCGCTCTTCGCCTGGGCATACGTGAGATCCGGCAGGCGCGCCCTCGAGGTCGGCGCCCTCGTCCTCTTCCTCGCCCTCGTCCTCGGCGTCTTCATCGCCGCCGGAGGCGAGCGCATGGACCTCCGGTCGAAGCAGCGCCTGCTTGCCTTCGCTCTCGCCCTCTCCACCCTGCCGGTCGCCTGGCTCGTCTGGAGCTGGCGGGCGCGTGGCTGGAACCTGCTCCAGAAGCTCTCCGCCCTCGCCCTCCTCATGGTCACCGCGCAGGCCATTCTCGGCGGGATGCGCGTCACCGAGATCTCCAACGCGCTCGCCGTCGCCCACGGCTGCTTCGCCCAGGGCTTCTTCTGCGTCCTCATCCTGCTCGCCATGGCCTCGGGCGAGGCCTGGCCCCGGGGCGGCTTCGTCGGGGATCCCGGCCTGCTTCGCCGGGCGCGCCTCGCCGGCCTGGCCCTCGTCGTCCTCGTCCTCGTCCAACTGATCTTCGGCGCCTCGATGCGGCATTTCCACCGCCACGCCCTGCCCGACGACGGCCTGATCCTGACGCAGGGACGCTGGATCCCCTCCTTCGAGGATCCCATGATCGCCTTCCTTTTTCTCCACAAGTTCACCGGCTTCTCCCTGCTGCTCTACGTTTCAGGCATGGTCCTCCGCCTCGGCGGGGGAACGCCGAATCCGGCGCTCGGTCGGCTGGGCACGCCGCGCCGCCACGTTTCGGCCATCCTCGCCCTCATCGGCGTCCAGATCGCCCTCGGTCTCGGCGTGATCGGCACCGGCAAGAGCTTCTGGGTCACCAACGTCCACGTCCTCAACGGACTCGTCCTCCTCGCCCTCGCCTTCGTCTTTCTGGTGCGGGCCCTGCGGGGCAGGGCGCCGGCCTTGGAGAGCCGCCCTTCCCCCGGGGCGGGGAGGAGCGGCGCTCCGGCACAGCGGAGGAGCTGAAAACCCATCGTTGTGCGAGATGGGAAGGCGCCGCAAGGGGGCGTGGGGGCAATGATGGGATTGGCGGGCCTTCCCCCCCCAGCGACCGTTCCGCTA
>CAYMMC010000663.1:0-2145 GCA_964391125.1 uncultured Akkermansia sp. | reverse complement strand
CGGCTGGCGAGGGGACGGGGGCGTCGTGGACGAGCTCGCGGCGAAGGTGGACGCCGCCGCAGGCCAAGTCTCTCTGGAGGCGCTCTGGGCCTTGAATCTGCTCGATGGGCTCACCGACGCACGCGCCGCCGCGTGGCTCGGCCATCCCCAAGCGGACGTTCGGCGCTGGGTCGTGCGGCTGGTCGGCGACCGTCGCCGCGCCGGGGAGGGACTCGCGAGCAAGCTGGTCGAGGTCGCCGCGAGCGAAACGGACGTGCAAGTGCGGGTGCAGTTGGCGGCGTCGGCGAAGCGGCTGCCCCCCGAAGTCGCCCTGGGCATGATCGACGGACTGAGCCGGCACGACGGGGATCTCGCGGACCCTCATCAGCCGCTCATGATCTGGTGGGCGCTGGAGGCCCATGCGGAGACGCATCGGGAGGGGATCGCAGCCTGGCTCTCGGAACCTGGGATTTGGACCCGCCCGCTCGTGCGCGAGGCGCTTCTCGACCGGCTCATGCGACGCTACGCCATCGCCGGAGGCGTGGAGAACTTCGCGAGCGCCGCCGTCCTTCTCGAACGCGCTCCCGACGAAGCCGCCGAGGCGACGTTGCTCGAAGCGCTGCAATCCGCCTTCGAGGGCGTCACCATGCCCGCCCTGCCCGAATCCCTCGCCAAGGCCTTGCAGGCCTATTCCCGTTCGCTGGGCGACAGCGGTCTGGTCCTGCGCCTGCGCAGCGGCGAATCCGGCGCCCTCGAGGAGGCGCTGAAGGCCGTGCTCGACGCCAAGCTGCCGACCGGAGTCCGCACGGAACTGGTCCGCCAACTGGGCGAGAGCGGCGATCGGCGCGTCATCGCGCCCTTGCTGAAGATCCTCGCCTTGAACCAGGAACACGCCCTGAAGCGCGTCGCCCTGCAGACGCTGGCCCGCTTCGAGGACGAGAGCGTGGCCAAGGGGATCGTCGCGCGCTACGGATCGACCTTGCCCGCCGAGCACGGGGTCCGTTCCACCGCCGAGCGGGTTCTGGCGGGCCGCCTGCCTTGGGCCCGCCTGATGATGGACCGGGTCGACGCGGCGGCGATCAAGGCCCGCGACCTGGACGCCGACGTGGTCCAGCTGATGATGGAGCACGGCGACGCCGAGCTGAACGGCCGCATTCAACGGCATTGGCCGGGCATCGCGGCCGGATCGGGCGGAATCGACCTGGCCGCCGAAACCGCCCGGATCAAGGAGGCGCTTGCGGGCGGGGCCGGCGACGAGGCGGCCGGCAAGGCGATCTTCGCAACCCGTTGCGCGAACTGCCACCAATTGTTCGGCGAAGGGCTGGAGATCGGCCCGGACCTGACCGGCTACGAGCGCTCCAATCCCGATTTCTGGATTCCCGCCATCGTCAACCCGAGCCTCGAGCTTCGCGAAGGCTACGGGAACTACGTCGCGTCGATGAAGGACGGGAGAAAGATCGTCGGCCTGATGGTCGAGCAGACCCCCCGCACCGTGACTCTCAAGGACCTCGCCGGACAGACCTCGCTCCTCGATCGGACCGAAATCGACACGCTCGAAGCTTCTCCGATCTCCCTGATGCCTCCCGGTTTGCTTAGCGGGCTGAACGACAAGGAACTGCGTGATTTTTTCACGTATTTGATGAAGCCTTAGCCCAGCCTTGTTGAATGGGGAGGATGGCCGCGAAAGGCACGGAAAGCACAAAATCACGGGACGGACATGCCCGCCGGACGCATGCTGCGACCGCGGCCTCCGGGATGGATGCGGGCGTTGGGCTCCGGCTGCGCGTGAGCCGACGGCTCGCTATTTCTCCCCGATGCACCAGAGGGCTTCGTGGGTGCGGATGACGAGTCCGCCGTCCACCGGGACGGGCGATGAATTCGTCTGTTCGCCGAGATCGCTCTGGGCGACGACTTCGAGCTTCTCGGGATTCGCCTTGAAGACCACGGTGTCGCCGGCCTGGCTCAGCGTATAGATGAGGTCGTCGGCGAGGACGAAGGATCCCCACGACTTGCCCGCGCCCGGCAGCCTCGCCTTCCACAGCTCCTTGCCGGTCTTCATGTCGAGGCAGTTGGCGATGCCGCCGCCCGTCTGGTAGTAGCAACGGCCGTCCTTGACCACCCCTGTGCCGATGCCGCCGTTGTGGCGGCCCTCCTGCCGCAGCCGGT
>CAYMMC010000662.1:0-2148 GCA_964391125.1 uncultured Akkermansia sp. | reverse complement strand
TCCTGACGACGAGCGCCTTGTCGAGTTCCCCGGACCGGGTGTATTGCTCCTGCAGACGCTGCAGGGCCTCCAGATACCGCTTTCTCGTGGGCTGGGTGATCCGCGCGATCTCGGACTCGTAGGAGGCGCGCAGCTTGACCAGCTCCTCGGGCGAGTCCTGCGCGTTCGTCCCGGAGCCGAAAAGGCAGAAGCCAAGGAACGACGACACGGTGGCCAGGACGAAGGAATGGCTCATGGGGCCAATGTAGATGGGCCACTTTCTGCCACAAGCGCTTTTCCGAAGGCCCAGGCAACCTCCTCCGCCACCGCGCCGTGAACTGATCGTCCGTCCTCTAAAATCGTGAAGGTCCCGGAGGGCTTGGGTTCCGTGGGGCGCTTGGGGGCGGGATGGCGGCAGCGGCGCCCAACGCGGGGCGGGTTCCTCCACCCGCCTTCGGAGCCTTGGATGCTCTCCGATCGACCTGAGCCGACAGACCCATGAACACCGCAGAATTGGAGGTGATCAATCACACCGACGAATGCGCGAGGGAGAACCTCCCAAGGATGGCGAGTGCCGAAAAGGCTGCCGCCAACCGCCGTTCATCGCCGCCTTCGTGACCGAAGGACGTCGGAGAGGGCCTCCTTTTCCCGGAACGATCCGCCGCACCCGTGCTATTTTTCCGGATGCCGGAACGATCCACCGAGCTCCTCGCCCCCGCAGGCAACTGGGACTGCGCTCGCGCCGCCGTGGCGAACGGGGCGGACGCGATCTATTTCGGCCTGCCCCGCTTCAACGCCCGTCTCCGCGCGGACAATTTCACGGCGGAGGACCTGCCCGAACTGATGCGCTTTCTCCACGCCCACGGGGTGCGGGGCTTCGTCGCCTTCAACACGCTGGTCTTCCCCTCCGAGCTGGAGGACGCGGCGGCGCAACTGCGGCTCCTCAGCGAGGCCGGCGTCGACGCCATCATCGTGCAGGACCTCGGCCTCGCCGCGATGGCCCGGGCGATGACGCCCGACCTCCATCTCCACGCCTCGACGCAGATGACGATCACCTCGCCCGAAGCGCTGGACTTCGCGCACGGGCTGCTCCGGCTCGACCGCGCCGTCATCGCCCGAGAGAACTCGATGCGCGAGATCCGCCTCTTCCATCCCGGCTCGCCCGGCGCGGTGGAGCTGGAGACCTTCGTCCACGGCGCCCTCTGCGTCGCCTACTCGGGGCAGTGCCTGACGAGCGAGTCGCTCGGGCAGCGCAGCGCCAACCGCGGCGAATGCGCCCAAGCCTGCCGCATGCCCTACGAACTCGTCGTCGACGGCGAGACGCGCGAGCTGGGCGACCGGCGCTACCTCCTCTCGCCGCAGGATCTCGCGGGGATCGACGAGATTCCCGAGCTCGTCCGGATCGGCGTGGCCAGCTTCAAGATCGAGGGACGCCTGAAGACGCCGGAATATGTCGCCGCAGTGACGCGTGCCTACCGCAAGGCCATCGACGCGGCGGAGGCGGGAGCGCCGCAGAAAAGTTCGCACGAGGACCGCTACGAGCTGGAGATGGCCTTCTCCCGCGGCCTTTCCAGCGGCTGGCTGAAGGGGATCGACAACCAGCGCCTCGTCCACGCCCGCTACGGGAAGAAGCGCGGGGCCCTGGTCGGTCGGATCGAGCGGGTCGGCCCCGATTGGGTCGAGGTGGGCGGAGGCGCGGCGGTGAAGAAGGGCGACGGCATCGTCTTCGACACCGGCGGCAACACCGAGCGCGAGCAGGGCGGCCGCGTCTACGAGGTTTCCGGCCGGCGCATCCGTCTCGCCCGCGGCAAGGTCGATTTTGCAAAGCTCAAGCCCGGACACCGCGTCTGGAAGACCGACGATCCGGCGCTCAACGCGGCCTTGCGGAGCAGCTACCAGCGCGAGCAGCTCCCGGCGCGGAAGACCCGGCTGCATTGGACGGTGCGCGGCGCCGTGGGCGAGCCACTGGTGCTGGCCGACGCCGTCCACGGGGTCGAGCTCGCCTCGTCCCTGCCTCTGGCGGCGGCGACGAGCCGTCCTCTCGGCGAGGCGACGCTGCGGGACCAGCTCGGACGCCTCGGCGGCACGGTCTACGCGCTGGCCTCGCTCGAGGTGGCTTTGTCAGGAGAGGCGATCCTGCCGCTGAGCGAGCTGAACCGGATGCGCCGC
>CAYMMC010000661.1:0-2150 GCA_964391125.1 uncultured Akkermansia sp. | reverse complement strand
CCCTCGCAGCCCACCACCGTCTCGATGGAGTCGGCGATGACCTCGCGGCTCACCAGGGAGTATTTCATCCCCTCGGTGCCCATGGAGATGCCGTCGGAGATGGTGATGGTGTTGAACTCGACGCCCTTGCCGCCGGCGGCGTCGACGCCCTTCGCCGCCTCTCTCGCGAGCAGGTCGATGTGCATGTTGCAGGGCGTCACCATGCTCCAGGTCGAGGCGATGCCGACGATGGACTTGCCGAAGTCCTCGTCGGAGAATCCGACGGGGTAGAGCATGGCGCGGCTCGGGGCGCGGTCGGGCCCGTCGAGCATGGGGCCGGAGAACTGGCGGTGGGCGGGGGTGGCGGCGCTCTTCGCCTTTTTCGTTTTCGCGGAGGGTCGGGTCTGGGACATGGCGGGGTCGGGTGGCGTTGCGTTGCGGTAGGATGGCGGCGATTTGCGATGAATGGAAATACTATTTCACCCCGCATGTGATACCGTTTCGGTATGAGCGACTATTCCCTGCGCGAGCTGGAGTGCTTCCTGGCGGTGGCGGAGGAGCTGTCCTTCACGCGAGCGGCGGAGCGGCTCCGTCTGGCCCAGCCGCCGCTCTCGCGGCACGTCCGTTGCCTGGAGGGGAAGCTGGGCGTGGCGCTGTTCGAGCGCTCCCGCCGCCACGTCTCGCTGACCCCGGCGGGGATCGCCTTCCGCGCCGAGGCGCGGGACATCCTGCCGCGGCTGAGGCGGGCGGGGGAGGCGGCGAAGCGCGCCGCCCGCGGGGAGACGGACCGGATCGAGGTGGGCTTCGTCAGCGCGGTGCTCTCGCCCGAGCTGGTGGCGGTCTTCACCCGCTTCGGGAAGCGCCATCCGCGAATCCGGATGCAGTTGCGGGATCTGCTGCCCTCGGACCAGCTGGCCGCCCTGTCGCGCGGCGAGCTCGACGTGGCCTTCGTCGGCGTCGCGCCCGAGAGGCTGGCGCCCGGGCTCGCCGCGACGCGCTGGCAGGAGGAGGCGCTGCTCGCCTTCGTCCCTCCGAACCATCCGCTCGCCCCGCGCCGGGAGATTCGTCTCGCCGACCTGGCGGACGAGCCCTTCGTGGCGATTGCGGCGGAGGCGGCCCCCTCGTTCTCCTCCCATGTCCACCATCTCTGCCTGGAGGAGGGCTTCCGCGCCCGCGTCGTCCAGGAGGCGTCCCGGGCGCAGGCGGTCGCCGCCCTGACGGTGGCGGGGGCCGGGGTGGCGGTGCTGCCCGCCTCGCTCGACCGGGTCACGGGAAACGGCGTCGTCCTGCGCCGCTCGCGGCGGAGAAAGGCGGCCATCGTCCATTCCGTGGTCCATGCGGCGAAGCCGGGGCCGGCGACGGAACGTTTTCTGGAGGCGCTGGGGCATTGAGCGGGCCAGCCTTGCCGTCCGCGCCCGGACCGGGTCCCGCCGCAGGGGAATCTACAGCGTCATCTCGGGGAAGTGCTTTTCGAGGCAGGCATTGCAGATCCCGTGGCTGAACTGCGCATCGCTGTGACGTTGGATGTAGGCCTCCAACTGATGCCAGTTGCCCTCCTCGTCGCGGATTTCCTTGCAGTAGGAGCAGGTCGGCAGGATCCCCCGGAGGGTCTTCACCTCCTGGAGGGCGGATTGGAGGGAGTGGATCAGCTCGGCGTTCTCCCGCTCGACCACCTGGCGTCTCTCGATCTCGCGCTGGGCCAGGCTCAGCTCCAGCCTCACCCGGGTCACCTCCTTCAGGATGGAGAGCACGGGACGGTTCTCGATCTCCATGCCGTGCTTGCTGCTTTGCCAGGCGATGTACCAATAGAGGAAGGGGAAGACGAAGAGGCCGATGACCAGTCGGCTCGCGAAGGTCCCCGTCATGATCTGGAGGTAGTCGGGGCTGCCGAGGAAGGCGCCGGTGGCGAAGAGCACCGCGTCCAGCCACAGGACCCCCAGCAGGGTCATGAACGTCCGCACCGACAGGCGCACCTTCAGCTCCGGCTTGCCCAGATATTCCCAAGCGATGGCCAGGAAGACGAGGTCGGCGAAGGCCGTCGCGATCGACGCCGCGTAGATGCGGAGGCTTTGGGGCGGGAAGTAGTTCACCGTCTCGGGCGCGGCCAGGCGGAGCTGCCAATGGAGCACCAGTGTCACGATGGGGACGACCACCGACACCCCGATGACCGT
>CAYMMC010000660.1:0-2150 GCA_964391125.1 uncultured Akkermansia sp. | reverse complement strand
CGCCCGGGCCCGCCGATACGGGCGCGATGCCGCATCCGTCCCGCGACGCGGCTCAGCAGTAGCAGCAAAAAGGGGGAAACGAGAGAAGAAAACAGGGCGCTCATCAGCACCTTCCACCAGAATTCGGCCGACATGGCGAGCTCGCCCCGGTGGAAGCCGAGGACGAGGTATTCGAGCAGCAGCATCAGCCCGGTGCAGAGGCCGACCATCAGGATGGGCAGCTCCCAGCGCCCGCTCCGGAAAAGGGGTTTGACGCCTTGGATCAGCGCGCCCGCGACGCCGAAGAGGAGGATGGTGAAGCCGAAGGGCAGCTCGGACTGGGCGAGAAGGCCGAGGGAGGCTCCGTCGGGGTAGACCGGCACATGGTGGCGGGCATCCCAGAGAAAGCCGGTCGCGAGGGCCATCGCGAGCATCGCGGAAAAGGGCACCGAAACGGCGGCGGCGAAGAACACCGCGTGGACGAGGAGCAGGCGCGAGCCGTAGGCCCACTCGAAGACCGGGACGAACTCCTGGAGGACGAAGGAGAGCAGCAGGAGCCCCGCCAGCAGAAAGAAGAACCTCATGGCGCCGTCGCGGAGTCGGGTGGGGTGGCGCCGGTCGGCGGCGGCGCGTCGTCGTGCGGGGCGGGCAGGATGACGAAGACGTCGTCGAAGCGGTCGAAGTCGACGGCGGGCTTCACCACGGCCTCGGCGTCGATGGCCCCGATCTCGAGGCTCGCGATCTCGCCGAGGTAGAGGTTCGCGGGGAAGAGCTCTCCTGCGCCCGAGCTGAAGACCCTGGTTCCGGGAGCGGCCACGGCCTCCTTCGAGAGGTAGCGCAGCTTCAGGGCCGGCGGCGTACGGAGGACCCCGCGCTGCCCGCTCAGGATGCCCTGCTCCTGCGAGTTCTCCAGCTTGGCGGAGACCTGGCACATCTCGTCGGTGAGAAGGAGGACGACCGCGGAGCGCGGACCGATGACCTCGGTGACCTTGCCGACGAGGCCCGCCTCCTCTCCGAGCGGGACGATCACCGGAGCGTCGACGACGAGGCCCTCGTCGCTCCCCTTGTCGATGGCGAGGGTGTTGTACCACTGCGAGGGCTTGCGGCTCAGAATGCGGGCGGCGACGAGCCGAAGGGGCGATTTCTCCTGGTATTGCAGGGCCTGGCGGAGCTGGTTGTTCTCCTCCAGCAGGTCGTCGAGCTGGATCACCTCCAGCTTCAGCCGGTCGCGCTCGCGCTCGGCGGCGGAGAGGCGCTCGCGGAGCTGGGCGGCGGAGAGCGTCTCCTCGCCGGCCCCTCCGACGGCGGACTCGATCCGCTGCGAGGCCTGCATGAAGGGCCGCATCGCCACCATCGCGCCGCGCTGGATCGTGCCGACCGTCCCCGGCTGGAACAGGGTGATCCAGATCAGCAGTCCGACGAAGGAGATCAGGAAAACGAGATTCAATCGGGTCATGGGATCTCCGGGCGGAACCGCCCCGGCGCGAGGATCGGTCGTTCAATGGTGTCGGCTCGAACGGGCGACTTTTCTGAGGAAGTCGAGTTCGCCGAGCAGCTTCCCGGTGCCTTCGGCCACGGAGCCAAGGGGGTCTTCGGCAATGTGGGCGGGCAGGCCGGTCTCCTCCGAGACGAGACGGTCGATGCCTCGGAGGAGCGCACCGCCGCCGGTCAGCACGATGCCGCGGTCGACCAGGTCGGCGGAGAGGTCGGGGGGGCAGCGCTCCAGGCTCGCGCGGATGGAGGCGACGATCACGCCGAGCGGCTCCGCCAGCGCCTCGCGGACCTCCGTCGAGGTGACCGTGACCGTCCGGGGCAGGCCCGAGGCCAGATCGCGGCCTTTGACTTCGACGGTGCTCTCCTTCTCCCGGGGAAAGGCCGAACCCATCCGAATCTTGACCTCCTCGGCGGTGCGCTCGCCCACGACCAAGCCGCAGGCGCGGCGCAGGTAGTCGGCCACGGCCTCGTCGAGGTGGTCCCCCGCGACGCGCACGCTGCGCCCGTAGACCAGTCCGTAGAGGGAGAGGATGGCGATCTCCGTCGACCCGGCCCCGATGTCGACGACCATGTTCGCCGCCGCCTCCTGCACCGGCAGGCCGGCCCCGATGGCCGCGGCCATGGGCTCCTCGATGAGATGGACCTCCGTGGCCCCGGCGGCGGCGGCGGATTCGTTC
>CAYMMC010000659.1:0-2154 GCA_964391125.1 uncultured Akkermansia sp. | reverse complement strand
GGTTCCACCGCTCCAGCGCCGGCGGCGCGTAGAAGCAGTGGAAGATCGCCCCCGCCAGCCCCAAGGGCAGCGCCAGCGCGACGGAGAGGAAGGTGACCAGGAAGGAGCCCGCCAACATCGAGACCACGCCGAATTGCGGGTCCCGCAGGGATCCGGGCTGCCAGAGGGCGTCGGTGAAGAAGGCGCTCAGCCGTCCCGCCTCGATCGCCGGCCAGGCGTTGGCGAGGAGGTACCAGACGATCATCAGCACCATCCCCCCCGAGACGAGGGCGAGGAGGCCGAGCACCCCTTGGGCGATCCGGTCAATTGACCGGGACAAAGAAGTGTTTCTCGATGATGTCATTGATCTCCGCCGACTTCAGGTAGTCGAGGAATGCCGTCGCCGCCGGGGAGGTCTCCGCATCCGTCACCAGATTCAGGGGGCGGGTGATGGGGAAGGAGCCGTCGCGGACCGCGTCCATCGTGGGCACGACGCCGTCGGTGACGACCAGCTTGATCGGCGTGCCCGCCTTCTCCTCGGCCGTGGCCGTGCCGATGGAGACGTAGCCGACGGTGTTGGGATTGCTCACGACCGAGTTGATCACGTGCAGGTTCTCTCCGACGACGACGTCGGCCTTCACGTCCGCGTTGTCGAGGCCGAGATAGTGGACGAAGATCTCCAGCGTGGAGCGGCCCTCGGCCTTGTTCGCCACCACGATGGTGGCGTCGTTGCCGCCGACCTCCTTCCAGTTGGTGATCTTCTTGGTGTAGATGTCGATGAGCTGCTGCTTGTCCAGTTGGCTGACCGGATTGTCCTTGTGGAGCACGACGCAGACGCCGTCCGCGGCCAGGAGATGGGCGGTCAGCGTTTCCTTCTCCTCGTCCTTGAGCACCCGCGAAACCATGCCGAGGTCCGCCACCCCATTGGTCGCGTCGGCGATGCCGCGCGAGGAGCCGCCGGTCTGCACTTCGACGCGCACGCCCGGATTGGCCTCCTCGTAGCGCTGCGCCGCGTCCGCGACGACGGGGGCGATGGTGCTGGAGCCCGTGGCCACGATGGTCTCGCCCGCTTCCTTCTTGGCGCAGGCGGAGAAGGCGATCGCGGCGGAGGCGAGGGCCGCCGTCAGCCGTCCGCCCCCTCCGAATCCTCGAAGGAGATGTGGCAGCAGCCCAAGTCGACGATCCCGTCCCTCCGACGCTCCAAGGCCGGCGCGAGCCGGTAGAGCACCGATTTCCCGTCCCGGGCGGACTCCACGATGCCCGCCTCGCGGAGGCTGCGCAGATGGTGCGAGAGCAGGCTCTGCTCGATGCCGAGCGCATTCTGGATCTCCCCCACGTGGCATTCCCCTTCTTGCATCAGATGGCGAACGACTGCCAGTCGCGTCTCGTCGGCCAGAGCCTTGAGCCGGTCCGCGCAGGAGCTCGCGTTCCGGGTGGCGGGAGACTTTTGCGTTCTCATGCGCAGGGGACGGAAAATTGAATGAAGAGAAATTCATATGAAGTTCCGCAAAGTGAACGGAACTTCGGCCCGGTCAACGCGAAAACGCCGGGATGACGCAAATGTGGAGCCGTTCATGGCAATTCTCAAGTGACGGAAGGGTCAAGGCGCATCCGCTGGAGGGACGCGCCCCGGGTGCCTCGGCGTGCGGCGTTCGGACGTTCCTCCGGCAGGGGCGATCCGCTCGATCCGGCGTCTCCGGCCCGCTTCTCCGTCGTGGGCCGTCCCGGCAGCGGCTAGTAGCGGGGCACGGCGGGGTCGATGCTCAGCGACCACAAGTCGATGCCGCCGGCGAGGCTCCAGACGTCCGCCTTGCCCCGTTGGCGGAGGAAGAGCGTCGCCCGCATCGAGCGCATTCCGTGATGGCGGTAGACCACGACGGGGCCCCGCTTCTCGTGCAGCAGCTTCGCCGGGGCCTCGGCGGCGAAGCGGGAGAGGGGGATCAGCTCGGCTTCCGCGAGGCGGCAGATGGCGAATTCGTCCTCCTCGCGGCAGTCCACGAGCCGCAGGGCGGGCCCATCGTCCTGCCCGAGGAGAGCGGCGAGCGTCTCCGGGGCGATTTCGTAGTCGTCGGAGGAGGGGAGCATGGGGCCGAAAGGCGGCGTTCCGGAGGTGGGCGAGCCTCAGAGGGCGTCCCGGCGCAGGTCTTCCGGGGCGTGGGGCGAGAGGCTGCCGAT
>CAYMMC010000658.1:0-2159 GCA_964391125.1 uncultured Akkermansia sp. | reverse complement strand
GGCGGAAGGACTCCGGCGGAGGACCCCGGCGGAACCCGCGCCCGTGTTTCCGACGGGGCCGTTCCGGCGGGACGATGGTCCTCCCGGTCAGCCCCCCTTCGGCCGATGGGAGCAGGCCGTCCATGGCCGAAACCGCATAAACTTCGTCCATCGCCCCCAAGCGGCGGCGGCGCTCCGGGGGCACCGTGGGCGTTCCCCGAATTCCCCCGCCCCATGGTCCGCCAATCTCTCGCGAAACCCCGCGTCGCCATCGTCGGTCTCGGCTTCGGCGCCGAATTCATCCCCATCTACCAGCGCCATCCGCACGCCGAGCTGGCCGCGATCTGCCAGCGAAATCCCGCGTCTCTCGACGAGATCGGCGACCAGTTCGGCATCGCGAAACGCTACACCGACTACGCCGAGCTCCTCGCCGATCCCGAAATCGACGCCGTCCACATCAACACCCCCATCCCCGACCACGCCGCCCACACCCTCGCGGCCCTCCGCGCCGGCAAGCACGTCGCCTGCACCGTGCCCATGGCCACCTCGGTGGAGGACTGCAAGGCCATCGTCGACCTCTGCCGCGAGACGGGGCTGCGCTACATGATGATGGAGACCGTCGTCTACGCCCGCGAGTTCCTCTTCATGAAGGAGCTCCACGACCGGGGCGAGCTCGGCAAGCTGCAGTTCCTCAAGGCGAGCCACCAGCAGGACATGGACGGCTGGCCGGGCTACTGGCCGGGCCTGCCCCCGATGCACTACGCGACCCACTGCGTCGGTCCCGTCCTCGGGCTCGCCCGCAACGAGGCCGCCTACGTGAGCTGCTTCCCCAGCGGCGCCATCCGCGAGGAGATGCACGGCTGCTACGGCTCGCCCTTCGCCGTCGAGACGACCCACATCAAGTTCCACAACAGCGACCTCAGCGCCCAGGTCTACCGATCCCTCTTCGACGTGGCCCGGCAGTATCGCGAGAGCTTCGAGGTCTATGGATCGAAGAAGTCGGTCGAATGGCCCCTCGTCGAGCACGAGCCCCTCGTCGTCCACACCGCGAAGCGCCCCGAGCCGGACATTCCCGAGCGCGTCTCCTGCCCCGACTACGGTCACCTCCTCCCCCCGGAGATCGCGCCCTTCACCCGGGGCGGCGTCTACGGTGGGGAGGGCGGCGGGGAGCACCTCTCCTTCACCCAGGGCGCCGGCCACGGCGGCTCGCATCCGCACCTCGTTCATCAGTTCGTGCAGCTTCTCCGAGGCGAGGGCGAGGGCTATCCCAATGCGGTCCAGTCGGCCAACATCACGCTCTGCGGGATCCTGGCGCACGAATCCGCGCTGAAAGGCGGCGAGATCGTGCGTCTGCCGGAGTGGAGCCTGACCGCGTCCGACTAGTCAAACCCGTCGCCCCGCCACCGTTCGCAGCATCGCATCGAGCACCTCGTCGAGACGTTTCCCGAGATCGTCCGCGAGAAAGCGCAGCACCAGCCAGCCGTGGCTTTGCAGCAACGCGTCCTTGCGACGGTCACGGCGGTAGACGTCCGGGTCGCCGAGGTGCTGTGCGCCGTCGATCTCGATCACCAGTCCCGCCGATTCGCAGAGCAGGTCCACCTCCATGCATCCTCTATCGTCAAAGGGGATCGGCAGCAGCGCGTTGAGCCGGAACCTTCCCGCCAACTCCGGCAGGGTCTCCAGTCTTCGGAAAATAAAGGCCTCGCTCGCGCTTCTGGCTCGCGCGGCCCCTTCCGCGTCCGGGGCGGGGGTTCGCGCGGCCGCGACAAAAAGCATCCCCAGCGGAGCATCCACCCCGTCGCGGATCAGACGCCTCACGCTGGCGGCGTAGTCCTTCTTCCAAACGGGATCGACCGGCAGCGGAACCTCGGCGGGCCAGCCCGGGAGGGCGCTGGCCGGCAATAGAATCGTGTACCCGACGGCTTCGTAGGCGGCGCAACGCTTGTCGAACATGCGCGACAGCATCGGCACATCCAAATCGGCGTAGTCGTGGACGCGCACGACGCCTTTGCCGCGATGCATCCGATGGAGCCGCCCTGCATACTGCGCCACGGTGCCCCGCCACGAGACCGGCATCGCGAGAAAAAGAGTGTCCAACCGCGCGTCGTCAAAACCCTCGCCGATGAAGCGTCCCGCCGCGACGACGACTTGGCCTGCCTCCTCCGCAATCGAACGGAGCC
>CAYMMC010000657.1:0-2173 GCA_964391125.1 uncultured Akkermansia sp. | reverse complement strand
CTGCCGCCCGTCGAGACCACCGAGAGGTTCGCCGCCGCCCCGCGCGGATCGGTCGCGGGATCCGCGTCGTAGCCGCCGTTGCCGAGATGGGCTTAGCCCCGCGTGCCGCCCCGCGCGGTGAAGACGATGTTCCCCAAGGCCGTCACCGAAATGGTGTCCAGGGCCTTGCCTTCGCCGTCCACGGCCCCGTGGTTGCCTCGCGCCAGGGCTCCCCCGTGTCCCAATTGCACGTAGCGGTCCGCTCCTCCCCCTCCGCTTTGGAAGGTGAGGTTGCCCACCCCGTTGGAGGTGAAAGCCACCGCGTCGAGCGCGCCGTCGCCGTCGAGGTCGAAGAGGTCGGAGACGCTCCCGCCCGTCCCCGTGCTCACCGTGATGTTCCCGCTGTGGTCGCCCTCGGCGCGGTAGCCGCCGTGGCCCACCTGCGCGTAGCTGCCGAGATGCCCGGTCGGGAAGTTGCCCCGCATCGCCCGGACGAGGAGGTTTCCGCCGGCGCGGACCACGATGTCGCCTTCGTTGCCGCCGAGATGGTCGTAGCCGCCGTGGCCGAGCTGGGCGTAGCTCGAGATGCCGGGAGCGTCGGTGGTGATCGTCGTCCCGGTGCTGTCGTTGCTGTAGCGGAATTCGATGTTCCCGTTCTGCGACCCCACCCGGATGCCGCCGCTGTTGCCGCCTCCGCCCGCCTCGATGCCGCCGTGGCCGAGCTGGGCGTAGCTGCGGGGGTTGCGCCCGGCGGTGAAGACGATGTTCCCGAGCGAGAGCACCTCGATGTCTCCGGAATGGCTTCCGACGGCCAGGGTGCCGCCATGGCCGAGCTGCGCGTAGCGGTCGATCCCGCCGGCGGAGATGCCGTCCGTGTGGCTGTTGTTGTTGTTGCCGGCGGTGAAGGTGATGGTGCCGCTCGCGCCCGCCGCCCCGGCCCGCACGGAGATGTTCCCGCCGTGGTCGCCGGTCCAGCGCAGGCCGCCGTGGCCGAGCTGCGCGTAGTTGCCCTCGGAAGTGGTCCCGGCAGCGGTGGTGCCGCCCGTGGTGCTGCGGAAGAGGAGGTTGGTCCCGGCGCTGACCCGGATGTCGCCGAGGTGGTCGCCGCCGCCGGCGGATCCGTCGCCGAGGTGGCCGCCGTGGCCGAGCTGGAGGTAGGCGCCATCGCCGGCGAGAGTGTCCGTTCCCGTCCAGCGGAAATCGATCACCCCGGTCCGGGAGGTCACGCTGATGTCGCCGCGGTTGCCCGTCGTGCCCGGCCCTCCGCCGAGGATGGCCGCTTCGTAGCCGCCGTGGCCGAGCTGGGCGTAGCCGTGCGCGCCGGTCGATCCGGCCACGAAGCGGATCTGCCGCAGGGCGTCGACCTCGATGTCGCCGCTGTGGCTGCCCCGCGCGAAGCCTCCTCCATGACCGAGCTGCGCATAGGCATCGTCGGCGGGGCCGTTGTTGTATCCGGCGAAGAAGAGCAGGCCCTCGGTGCTGGTGCCCTGCCCCACGGTGACCACGTCGTCGAACAGTCCGTTCCCGTCGAAGTCGCCGATGTCGAGGTAGTCCCCGGCGATCTGGCTGCTCACGGTGATGTTGCCGGAATGGTTCCCCTCCGCCGCCAGCCCGCCGTGGCCGAGCTGGGAATAGGAGCCTGAGCTTGGCATGACAAAGGAGCGGAATTCGAGGTTGTTCATCGCCCGCACCACGATGTCGCCGCTGTGGCCTCCTGCGGTCGCTGCGGCCCCGTGCCCGCCGTGGCCGATCTGCGCGTAGCTCTCGGTGGAGACCTGGCCCGTCGTTCCCATCCCGGTGAACAGGATCGCCCCGCCCCGGCTGGCGACGCCGATGCGCCCGCTGTGCCCCGTGGTCGCGACCGCCCCACGCCCGCCGTGGCCGAGCTGGACGTAGCTGCCCGTCGCGTTGACCCCGCGCGTGAAGGTGATGTTGCCCTGCGACATCACCGCGATGTCGCCGCTGTGGTTGCCCAAGGCATTCGCCCCGCCGTGGCCGAGCTGGGCGTAGGCGTCACTGCCCGCTCCGCCGAGGAAGGAGATGCTCCGCCCCGAAGCGACCGTGATCGCGTCGCCCGCCCCCCCGTGGCTGCCGGTGTGGCCATGCCCGCCGTGGCCGAGCTGGGCGTAGTTGTCCGCGGCGGCCGGATTGGTCCCACCGCGAAAACGCAGGCCGGTGGTGCCGGTGCCCATGA
>CAYMMC010000656.1:0-2173 GCA_964391125.1 uncultured Akkermansia sp. | reverse complement strand
TCCCCCCGCGCACCGCTGCGGGGTTCAAGGGTAGCCCCGAGCGGCCCGCTCGGGGAACGAAGGTCGTAGGGACGCCCGATCGGCCGCTCGGGCCGCGCGGCCCCGCCTCGCGGCAAGACCGTCCGTCGCAAGCCTCCCTCCGACGGGGACTGTCGGATCGACCAAAGCTCGACAGTCTCCTCGACGGAGCCGGGGGGTTCCCGATTGGACAATGATGCGGGTTTCGCGCCCCGCCTTGCGCTTTCGCAGGGCAGGTGCCTCACTACGCCCTGCCTCGCCCGACCAGCTTCGCCTTCGCCGGCGCGGCGCTGCTGCGCAGCGTCAGAGTCGCCTTTCTCGCGCCGGCGGCGCGGGGGCGGAAGCTCAGCCGGATCGTCGAGGAGGCGCCGGGGGCGAGGGTCCTCGCCGGTTTGGTCGCGCGGAAGTCCTTCCGCGCCTTCCCGCCGAGCTTGGCCGAGAGTCCGGTCAGCGGGCTGCCCCCGGCGTTGGCGATCCGCAGCTTCTGCGTCTTGCTGCGCTTGCCGACCTCCGTGGCGGGGAAGCGCTTGGGCTTCTTCAGCGTGAGCTTCGCCGGTGCGGGAGAGCCATATCCCAATCGGACGAGATTGCTTCTCGCCCGCCCGCCGATCTGAGTGAATTGCCCTCCCACCAGAATCCTGCCGTCGGGCTGCACCACGAGCGACAAGGCCCAGTTGTCGGGATTCGGGGCGAAGGAGGCGTCCACGCTGCCGTCCTCGTTCAGGCGGGCGAGCTTGCTGCGCGGCACTCCGCCGATCTCGGTCAATCCTCCCCCCACCAGGATCTTGCCGTCGGGCTGCAGCGCGATGGCTCCGATCGTGCCGTTGGGATCCGGGGCGAAGGAGGCGTCCACGCTGCCGTCCGCGTTCAGGCGGGCGAGACGGTTGCGTGGTTCCCCGCCGATCTCGCTGAAATACCCCCCACGAGAATCCTGCCATCGGGCTGCACCACGATGGATTCGACTTCGCCATCGGCGTCCGGGTCGAAATCTTCATCCAGACTGCCGTCCGCCTCCAGGCGGGCGAGACAGTTGCGAGCCTGAACGCCCATCTGGGCGAAAAGCCCCCCGACGAGCACCTTGCCATCGGGCTGCACGGCGAAGCTGGAGACCCAGAAGCTGGCATTCGGATTGAAGTCGATGTCCAGGGTGCCGTTCGAATTCAGGCGGGCGATCCGGTTGCGGGTCGTTCCGTCGATCCGGGTGAATTCCCCCCCCACCAGGATCTTGCCGTCGGGCTGCAGGGCGATGGCCTCGACGTCGTCGTTGACGTTCGGGGCGAAGGTCGCGTCCAAGGTGCCGTCCGCGTTCAGGCGGGCGATGTAGCGGCGCTCCTGACCGCCGACATGGGTGAAATCCCCAGCCACGAGAATCTTGCCGTCGGGCTGCAAAAGGACGTTTTCGACACTGCCGTTGACATTCGGATTGAAGTCGTCGGGGATGGCTTGCGCCCGGACCGGAAGGACCCCGACGACGAGGAGAGCGAGCAGGATCAGCAGGACGGCCCCGCCCTTGCCTGGCGATGCCGCGTCGCTTCGAAAACGGGAGGCGGAGAACTCGACGGCGGGAGCGGGCTTTGCTTTCATCGGCGGGTGCAGCGGGGTTCCATGCGCCGCCCCCTCTGCCCCCGAATCCCCGCAGCGAGAGATTCGGCGTAGGCGGACAGCCAAGTCAGTATGGAGTCCCCCTCCGCAGGGTCAACGGTTTTCTGGCATTTCCCCCCGCCCGGCGCCTCATGCCTCCCGCTCCAGCCACTCGCGGAACCGGGCGAGGGCGCGGGAACGGTGGCTCATCGCGTTCTTCTCGATCTCCGACAGCTCGCCGAAGGTGGCCTCGCGCCCCTCGGGGACGAAGAGGCAGTCGTAGCCGAATCCGCCGGCGCCGCCCTCCTCCTCGGCGATGCGGCCCTCCACCGTCCCGTCGAACTGCGCCACCGCGACGCCGCCGCGCGCGACGGTGAGGACGCAGCGGAAGCGCGCCGTCCGGGGGGCGCCGGCGCGCTCCGGGGCGGCGAGCTCGGCAAGCAGCTTGGCCCGGTTCGAGGCGTCGGTGGCGTCCTCCCCCGCATAGCGCGAGGAATGGACCCCCGGCGCTCCGCCGAGAGCGTCCACCTCCAGCCCCGAATCGTCTGCCAGGACGAGGGCCTCCGGCATCGCC
>CAYMMC010000655.1:0-2173 GCA_964391125.1 uncultured Akkermansia sp. | reverse complement strand
GAAGCTCATTTAGATTGAGGCCGTGGACTCCGCCGTCGCCCCTTCCCACCAAGTGCTGCTCTACTATCTCTACGTCGCCATTCCCGACGCGGCGGGCTACGTGGAGCGGCATCGCCGGCTCTGCGCCGATCTGGGGCTGAGGGGGCGCATCCTCGTCGGCGACGAGGGGATCAACGGCACCGTCTCCGGGGAGACGCCGGCGACGGAGGCCTACATGGAGGCGCTGCGGAGCGACCCCCTCACCGCCCGCATCGCCTTCAAGACCGATCCCAGCGACGGACACGTCTTTCCCAAGCTCTCCGTCAAGCTCCGCGCCGAGATCGTCACCCTCGGACTGCCCCCCGAGGAGGACGTCGATCCCGAGAAGCTCACCGGGGAGCGCCTTTCCCCCGTGGCGTTCCTCGCCGCGATGCAGGAGCCCGACGCCGTCCTGCTCGACGGGCGCAACGACTACGAATCGGCCCTGGGCCGGTTCAAGGGGGCGATCTGCCCCCCGGTGGGCCATTTCCGCGACTTCCCCGCCTGGATCCGCGAGCACGGGGAGGAGCTCCGGGGAAAGCGGATCCTCACCTACTGCACCGGCGGGATCCGCTGCGAGAAGCTCTCGGGCTATCTGAAGGACCAGGGATTCGAGCGGGTCTACCAGCTCGACGGGGGCATCGTCAGCTACGGCAAGGATCCGGAGGCCCGGGGCCGCGATTTCGAAGGGCTCTGCTACGTGTTCGACGAACGCGTCGGGATCGAGGTGAACCGCACCGAGACGCGCCGCGTCATTTCGCATTGCCGCCACTGCGGGACCGAGGAGGCCCGCTACGGCAACTGCCTCCTCCCGGAATGCAACGCGCGGATCTTCGTCTGTCCCGCCTGCCGGGAGAGCTTCGGACTGTATTGCGGCGAAGGCTGCCGCCCGCCAAGATGAAAACGCCCCTGCTCGCGCTCCTGCTGCCGCTGGCGCTTCCGATCCTCCGGGCGGGGGCGGAGGGGACGTCCTTTCCCGTCGACGTCGTCGCCGTGGGCAGGGTGGACGACTCGCGCATGATGGTGCACCGCAAGCCACGCACGACGCTCTTCTACGTGCGCCTGAAAATGGAGGTGGAATCCGTCGAATCCGGCCGCGACCGGGTCGGCGGGGCCCCCTTCCTCGACATTCGCTGCTGGCGGGAGGGCGAAGACGGGCACCTCCCCATCCCCGCCGACGGCGCCCGCTTCCGGGCCAAGCTCGCCTGGAGCGAGGAGGGCTACTGGCTGCCTTCGAGGCGGAATGCCTTCGAACTGCTCGACGGTTTGGAGGAACGCGCCTTTCCCGATCTGCCGCCGCGCCAATCCCGCACCGGCGCCATCGTCGGCGGCGTCCTCGGCCTGCTCGCGGTCGCCGTGATCGCCCTGCTGCGCCAGCAAGGGCGCGGGTCCAGGAAGAGGGCCTCCTGAGAGAGCGCCCCTTCCCCGCCTCAGCCATGCGCCTTCGCCTGCCCCACGGCGACGCGCCAGGCCTCCACCGCCCGCTTGCGGGCGGCGGGCTTCATCGCGGGGGCGAAGCGCGCCTCGGCCCGCCACTGCGAGGCGATCTCGGCCCGGCTCTTCCAGAAGCCGACGGCGAGCCCGGCGAGATAGGCGGCGCCGAGGGCGGTGGTCTCGGTGACGCGCGGCCTCACCACCGGCACGCCGGCGAGATCGGCCTGCATCTGCATGAGGAGATCGTTGGCGGTCGCGCCGCCGTCGACGCGCAGCTCCCTCAGCCGGATGCCGGAGTCGGCCTGCATCGCCCCGAGCACGTCCACCGTCTGCAAGGCGATGCCCTCGAGCGCGGCGCGGGCGAGATGGGCCGCCGTGGTTCCCCGGGTGAGGCCGGTGATGGTGCCGCGGGCGTGAGGATCCCAATGGGGTGCGCCGAGCCCGGCGAAGGCGGGCACGAAATGGACCCCGCCGGTGTCCGGCACGGAGGCGGCGAGCGCCTCGATCTCGGCGGCGCTCTTGATCATGCCCAGCCCGTCGCGCAGCCACTGCACCACGGCGCCGGCGATGAAGACGGAGCCTTCCAGGGCGTATTCGGTGCGGTCGCCGATGCGCCAGGCGACGGTGGTGAGGAGACGGTTCTTGGAGACGACCGGCGTCTCTCCGGTGTTCGTCAGCATGAAGCAGCCGGTGCCGTAGGTGTTCTTCGCCATGCCCGGCT
>CAYMMC010000654.1:0-2177 GCA_964391125.1 uncultured Akkermansia sp. | reverse complement strand
GACGACCGCCGGGGCGGCTTCGGGGGCCGAGGCGAGCGGCGCGACTTCGGAAACCGCGGAGGGCGAGGCGAGCGAGGCGGACCGCGCGGCGAGGGACGCGGCGACCACCGCTCCGGCCCCGGTCGGGGACGGCAGGATCGCGACCCCCGCGACCGCGACCGGCGCGACCAGCCCCGCGAGGAGCGCCCCGCCGCGAACGTCGCGGCCTCCATCGAGCCCTCGGGGCCGGCCATCGAAGGCCTCGTCCGCCACATCCGCGAGACCTTCCGCTCCTTCCCCCTGGCCGACCTCGCCCAGATGATCCTCGCGGCACGCGAGCGCTACCGCGTCCGCTTCACCGCCTCCGCACCGGCGAGGCTCCATCAGTGCCTCGCCGACGGATCGCTCTGGCTTTCGCGCGAGGAAGCCATCTCCCACCTGCTTTCCGGCCCCGCCCTGGAGGCCTACTACACCCCCGAGGACATCGAGGTCGCCCCTCCCGCAGGCAGCTTCGCCGTCATCGCCGTCTGCGGGATGAGCGACGTCGTCCTCGGTCCGCCGAACCACCACGAATACCAGCGCAACATCGCCCGCCTCCATCGCGAGCGCTTCTCCCACATGCCGCTGGAGCGCTACAAGTCCCGCATCCGCATGGAGAGCGGCGAGGAAGTCCTGGAAAAGTGGCGCGACCAGGTCAGCCGCGTCCGGCAATACCGGGTCAAGTCCGCCGAGGAACCCCCTTCGGACGAAGCGGCGGACGGCGCCGAATCCACCGTTCCCGACGCACAAGCCCCGGCGGGCGAAGCCGAGGCGGCGTCCGAGACGGCCGCCCCCCCCGATGCGGAAGCGGCGGCGGAATCCTCCCCCTCCGAGGAGTCCGCCCCGGAACCCGGCGTCGAGACGCCGGAGGAAACGGATCCGGCGGCCGAGGGCGCGAGCGAAGCCGCCGCTTCGGAGGAGCCCGCCGCGGACGAGGCCTCCCCGACGGAATCCGCCGACGCCGCGGCGCCCGTCGCCTCCCAGCCTTCCGAGCCCGCCGAAGACCTCGTCCTCAAGTCCATGGAGGAAGTCGCCCGGCACTTCCGCGAGCATTTCGCCGACCGCGCCATCGTCGAGACGGCGGTGGCGGTGGTGCCCGGCAACGTCCCCGGCCGCCTGCTCTCGCACGGACTGCTCGGCCACCTCAAGCAAGAGAGCGAGAAGCTGCGCCGCGGCTTTCCCCTGCCCCTGGTCCAGGCGCTCTGCCAGGAGTTCGAACGACACGGGCTGAGGTTCTTCAAACGCGGCAAGAAATCGCTCCACGTCGCCGCCGTGCGGCCCAAGGCGCTCGACGAGGGCGTCATCCTGACCGACGCGATCCGCGACATCGTCGAGTTCGTGAAGAACGATCCGAAGCCCACGGTGGCGGGCCTGCTGGAGGCCCTCGTGCCCGGCTTCCGAAAGCCCGACGGACCCGCCATCGAGGAGTCGGCCGAGTGGTCCGACGCCGCGCGCGCCGTGCTGAAGGACCTGCGCTGGCTCACCGCCGAGGGCTACCTCCTGGAATTCCCCGACACCGCCCTCGCCCTGGGGCGCCAGCGCCAAGAAGCGCCGTCGCCCGCCCCCGCGTCGAAACCGGACAAGAAGGGGAAGAAGGCCGCCTCATCCGAGTCCGCCGCGAGTTCCGCGGAAGCCGCGACCGCTCCGCCCCGCGAGACCGCGTCGGAGGAGAGCTCCGCCAGCCTCCCCCTCGACGGCGAGGGGGAGGCGGATCCCCACGACCCCTACGAGCTGCCCGACGACGTGAATCCGGTGGAGACCTTCTGAGGAATTCCTCGCCGGTCGGAGACGGGCCAAGACGTCGCCCCTACCGGGTCCAGCGCTGCGCAAAAGTCTGTGAATAACTTTGTGAACAAGTGGCGTCACGCGCTGAAATCCCCGCCCTACGTAGGAAAAACCGGGGAACAACCTTGTGAATAACTTGGGGAAAAGGGCGAATTCCCCCCTTCCCTGATTTTTCAAGCGGGCCAATCGGTGGTATCGGTGCCTCTGCCCCCTCCACCTCGCCTCTTCCAGCGCACCATGTTCGTCGACCATATCCGCATATTCGCCAAGGCCGGAGACGGCGGGCACGGCTGCTCCAGCTTCCGCCGGGAGAAATTCGTGCCCAAGGGCGGCCCCGACGGCGGCGACGGCGGCCGCGGCGGCGACGTCGTCCT
>CAYMMC010000653.1:0-2177 GCA_964391125.1 uncultured Akkermansia sp. | reverse complement strand
TCGAGCCGCTCGACGAGCTGTTCAAGGACGAGGTCCGCGAGCTCGGGCGCGTCCTCGGCCTGCCGGAACGCGTCGTGGGGCGCCATCCCTTTCCCGGCCCCGGCCTCGCGGTGCGCTGCCCCGGCGAAGTGACGCCGGAGAAGCTCGAGATCATCCGCCGGGCCGACCGGATCTACATCGACCTGCTCCGCCAGCGGCATTGGTACGACTCGGTCTGGCAGGCCTACGCCGCGCTCATCCCGGTGAAGACCGTCGGGGTGAAGGGCGACGAGCGCAGCTACGAATACGCCCTCAGCCTCCGCGCCGTCACCAGCGAGGACGCCATGACCGCCGAATGGGTCCACCTGCCCTACGAATTGCTCGCCGAGATCTCCAACCGGATCCTCAACGAGGTTCCCGGCGTGAACCGCGTCCTCTACGACATTTCGACGAAGCCGCCGGCGAGCATCGAGTGGGAGTGAGAGCCTGCGGCGGGGACATTCCCCTGGCGCGAACCGTGGATCGGCGCTAGCTTCTCCGGCTTGGAACGGGCCGGAGACGATCGCTGCCTCCTTCGGGGGGGAGAGGAAAGTCCGGACACCGCACGGCAGCATGCCCGGCGAAAGCCGGGGCGTCCCGTCGTAATGGCGGGGCGACGGAAAGTGTCGCAGAAAACAAACCGCCTTCCGAAGCCCCCCGGGCGGAGGAAGGCAAGGGTGAAAAGGCGAGGTAAGAGCTCACCGCCCCGAGGGCAACCGAGGGGGCAGGACAAACCCCATGCGGTGCAAGACAGAACAGGGTGAACGGGCCGCCGGTCCGGCCCCGCGGCTCCGGTCGCGGGATGAACCCGGGTATTAGTCGCACCCCGCTTCGGCGGGGAGGCCCTGTCCCCACAAGGGGGCGGGGTTTAGAGAAATGATCGTCCGCCCGGATCGAGCACGGTCCGGGCGAACAGAATCCGGCTTACGGGGCCCGTTCCAAGCCACCCCCGAAGCGGATGCACGTAGGGGCCATGGCTTATTGGCGTCATTGCGAAGGCTTCCCGCATGCTCGAAAGAGGTGCGACAAGAATGCGAAAAAAATCGATGGCAAGCGCGCCGCCCCGACAAGGGGGGAGAAAGAGGGGTGCCGTTCAATGGATGGGTCGGGCCGCGCTGCTGGGCGCGGCGGCGGCGCTGGCCTCCTGTTCCGCCGAGCTCTACCACAAGCGGGCGGACCGCGAGGCCTACGGGACGCTTTTCGAGAAGACGCCCAAGGTGGAGAACGTCGATCCCGGCGACGTGGAGCTGACGGAGGCCGAGGAGCTCGACCTCTCGAAGCTGCGCTCGAAGACGAAGTCGGACGAGGTGATGGGGAAGCTGTCGACCTATGAGCAGGGGGCGAAGGTGCTGCCGCTCGATCTGGCGCTGGAGACCGGGATCCAGAGGAGCCGGGCCTATCGCTCGGCCAAGGAGTCTCTGTTCCTCGCCGCCCTGGACCTCACCCTGGCGCGGCATCGCCTCTCGCCGATCTTCTTCGCCGGGGGGCGCGGCACGCGGGCCACCGACTCCCGGACGGCGGAGCTGGAGGCGGGCATGACCGAGCTGGTCTCGACGAACACCTTCGCGCGGACCCAGTCCGGGGGGTTCAACTGGCTGCATACGACCGGCGCCCGTCTCTCCGCCGACTTCACCCAGGACTTCCTCCGCATCATGACGGGGAACCGCTCGCTCAACGAATCGGACCTCGCCGTCTCGCTGGTGCAGCCTCTGCTGAAGGGCGGCGGCGTCGCCGTCACGATGGAGGCGCTGACCCAGGAGGAGCGGAACCTGCTCTACGCCCTGCGCGACTTCGCCGACTACCGCCGGGACTTCATCGTCGGCCTGACCAGCGACTACTACGGGGTGCTGCGCGCCCGCGACCTCGTGCAGAACAACTACGTCGCCTACCAGGGCTTCGTGAAGAACGTGGAGCGGGAGGAGGGCTTCGCCGACGTCGGCCGCCGCACCCAGAACCAGCTCGGTCGTCTCCGCCAGGCCAAGCTGATCGCCGAGACCCGCTGGATCGACGCGATCCGCTCCTACATGACCCGGCTCGACGAGTTCAAGATCACCCTGGGCATTCCCGTCGACACCCGCATCGTCCTCGACGGACGCGAACTGGAGAAGCTGCGCGTCGAGGAACCTCCGATCACCCGGGAGCAGTCGGTCGAGATCGCG
>CAYMMC010000652.1:0-2184 GCA_964391125.1 uncultured Akkermansia sp. | reverse complement strand
CGCGAGGAGCAGGGCCACGGCGAAGAGCGACCAGTAGATCGAGAGGCCGCCCATGCGGAAGGCGGGAAGGAAATGGCTCAGCCCGGTCCAGATTTCGAGACTGGTATAGACGAAGGCGGCGGCGAGGGCGGCGTAGCCGAAGACCGGGACCATCCCGGAATCCCCACCCTTCCGCGAGAGGACGCGCGAGACGAGGAGGAGGAACAGGGCGACGGCACCGTAGTCGACCGCCCGCATCAGCAGGCCGGGAACGAAATCCCGGCGGGCGAAGGCCAGGTCGAAGCCCGGCTGCCAGAAGAGGAAGTCGAGGAGGAAGACCTTCGCGACGAGGGCGGCGGCGAGGATCCACAGCAGCGCGGTGGCGAGCTTCGAGCGGTTTGTCAGGATCTCGCGGAGGAGCAGGCCGCCGAGGGCGATCCAGACCAGGGTCAGGGCGGGACGCACCAGGGGGTCGTAGAGGCGGCCCACGGTCTTGGCGACTTCGAGGTTCAAGTAGACGAAGGTCAGGGCGGCGACGATCCAGAAGCAGACGCGCCCCATGCCGGCCTGGCCCGGCAAGGGGCGGATGTCGTTTTCCTCGCCGACGGACCAGGCGGGGTCGGCCTGCCCCTCGTGGTGGAAGAGCCGTCCCGCCGCGAAGAAGGAGCCGATGGGGATGCCGAAGACGAGGAGGCGCTCGACGAGATGCCGGACGTAGTCCTTCCCCGATGTCGGGTCCGGCGCGAAATCGCCGAACTGCTCGCGCAGGTCGAAGAGGGCGAAGCGCGCGAGGACGACGAGGTAGAGCAGGTAGGCGAGCTGGCGGAGGAATTCGCTGCGCATCTTCGAGGCGATCCAGAGCATGACGAAGGCCTGGAGCGCCCAGCTCACCGTGATCCATCCCTTCGAAAGGATCAGCGGCAGGGTGATGGCGACGAAGAAGGAGGCCAGGCCCATGAAGCTGAGGAGCAGGCCGCGGTCCTGGACGCGGCGCTTCAGGAAGACAGCGATGTGGAGGACGTAGAAGAGGGCGAGGCCCAGGGTGAGCAGGGCGGTCGCCTCGCGCGGATAGGTGGCCTCGATGCAGTGGACCGAGAAGCCCGCGAAGGTCGCCGCGTTGAGGAAGAGGAAGAGCAGCTCCAGCAGCGTCGAGGACCGGCGATGGAGGAGCTGGTAGACGAAGGTGACCGAGGAGAAAAGCACGAAGAAGGCGAGGAGGAAGGGCATGAACTCCCAGAAGCGCTCCGGCGCGAAGCGGCGCTCGATCGCCCATCCCACATGCAGGCAGGTCGCGGCGAAGCCGAGGTAGTGGAGCAGCCGCCAGTTCCGCCGCGAGGCGATGAGGAACAGACCGATGCCGAGCAGCAGGAGGTAGCCAAAGAGCAGGGCGACGCTTTCGTTCCCCGTGCGGATCATCAGGGGGGTGAGGTAGCCGCCGAGCAATCCTAGCAGGGCCACCAAAAGGCTGTTGAAACGCACCGCGACCAGCCCGGCGGCCGCCGTGACGAGGACCATCAGGGCGAAGGCGGGGACCGCGCCGAGCAGCGCGTAGTCCGGCTGGTGGGCGGTGAAGAAGCTGAAGTAGAGCGTGGCGAAGCCCGCGCCCGCGAGCCCCTGACCCAGCACGGCGTAGCGCCCGCCGAAGAGCCGGAGCCCCCCGCCGACCAGGCCCGCCCCGGCGAGGGTGGCGAGGAGGACGCGCCCCGTCGGGCCGATCAGGCCTCGGGCGATGGAGTATTTCAGGAAGAAGCCGATCCCGATCACGAGGACGAGCACCCCGATGCGGAGCAGCCAGGTCGTGGCGACGGCGAACTCCATCGTCACGCCCTGCGGCCGGTGCTCCTCGCCGACGACGATCCAGTTCCAGATCTTCGCGAGGATCTCGCGCACGGAGGATTCGAAGCGGCTCGGCTCGGGCTTCGGCGTGGCAACCGTCGCCGGCTCCGGCCTCGGCAAGGGACGCCGCTCCGGCAGCGGAGGCGGAACGGGGCAGGGATCGCCAGCGGGAACCTTCTCTTCCTTCATTTCGGGCCGGACAGGGAGGACGGTCGGTTCCGGCTTTGGCATCCGCCCGGTCATCGCAGGTTCCGGCTGCGGGAATTCCTGAGGCGAAGGTTGGTCGGCGGCTTCCCCCGGTGGCCTTGCATAGCGCAGCAGATGAATCTGCGCACGCACCTCGCGCAGGTCCACCCGTAGATCGTCGAG
>CAYMMC010000651.1:0-2190 GCA_964391125.1 uncultured Akkermansia sp. | reverse complement strand
CCATCGCCGCCAGTGTCCAGCGCACTGGCCGGGACGAAGAGCAAGTCTCCCGCCCCGCCACGGCATCCCGCAGTCAGCGCCGCTTCGCTTGCTTCTTCCTCGTCATTTTTTGGGTGACCTTCGCACGGACGACGTCGACGGGCCCCTGCACCGATCCGCTCAACCGGTAGACGAGGGTTTGCCTCGCCCGCCGCTTCTTGGTCCGCGCCTTCGCGTCCACGCGGTAGAGCACGACGCCGTCCGGGGCGACTCCCGGGGTGACGTGGCCGGCGACGACCTGCCCGGTGACGTTCACGGTGCCTCCGGTGAGACGGAGCACCTTGAGGCGCAGGGTCTTGTTCGCCCGAGGGCCCGAGAGACGGAGATGGTCGGCGAACTCGCCGTCGTTCTGGGCCGAGAGGAAAAAGCGGGACTGCCGCATGTTCTTCAGGCGCACGGCTTGGGTCTGGCCGGCACCGGTGGGCGTGTAGATGTTGTCGATGCGATGCGCCGCGGGATTGGCCGTCGTCCCGATGCGGGCGTCGACCTGGTATCGCGCCTCGAAGGCGCCGAGATCGGGCGCTCCGGCAAGGGGTCGGAGACTGCCGCGCTGGTCGGTCCCGAGAGGCACGGCAAGGGCGAGCCCGCCGTTGATGGTCGGGCTGCCGGCGAGAGGCGGCAGCGTCAGGGTGGGACCGCCGTTGTCGGAAAGCGGACCGAGCCGGGGATCTCCGCCAACGAGGTTGCGCCCCTCCGGCAGGTGGCTGCCGAGGTCGGCGTCGGCGTCGGCCCAGTTCAGCGCCACGACGGAGTTCGCCAAGGTGACGCCGGAGCCGGAGCCGGCGATGCCGCCGGGCGCTTCCCAGATCCCGCCTCCGCTGGAGGCGGCGCCGGGAGGCTCGCCCCAGCCCGGGGAGCTCGCCTCGTTTTCAACGACGGTGAGATGGACCAAGGAGGCCGCGTAGTCGTCGCCCTCCCGGGCGAAGGCGATCCCGCCACCGTTCCCGGCATCGCCTCCCGCGCCATCGGAGCCGCCTCCGGCCCCGGCCCCCCCGTATCCGCCGGCCCCCACGAAGTTCTTGTGGATCGTGCTGTTTCTCATGGTCCAGACGGTGTCCGCGCTGCCGACGACGAAGAGACCGCCGCCGCTTCCGCCCGCTCCACCGTCCTGGCCGTCGCCCGATCCCGTCCCCACGCTGCCGCCGAACCGCCCGACGCCCGCTCGGTTTTGGTGGAAGAGCGATCCCGCGACCTGGGCGGTGGCGGAGGAGACGAAATGGCGGGCATGGAGACCGCCGCCATCCCCGCCGTCGCCTCCGGGACCAGGGGTGGAGATTGGCGCGGGTTCGTCGTCATCGATCGTGGGCGCCACGCCGCCGAAACCGCCATGCCCGGCGGAGTTGTCCTGAATGGTGGAATCGACGATGGAAATGGCGGCGCCGTCGATCGCGATCCCGCCACCGTCGCCCCCGCGACCGCCTCTGCCTCCGATTCCGCCGACAAGGGCCGCCCCCCCCGCCCCGCCCCGTCCCGCATTGTTGAACCGGATCGAAGAGGCGACGATCTCCAAGCGGCCTCCGTCGCAATGGACCGCCCCGCCCGAGCCTCCCCGCCCGGCGGCTCCGAAGGTGCCGACCGTATCCGAGTCCTCCAGATCGCCCGCCTCGCCTCCGTCGCCGGCGTCGTTGATCTCCAGAGTCGATCGCTCGATCCTCACCAGAGCATCGCCGCCGCCGCTGTAGATGGCGCCCCCTTTGCCACCGTTTCCCCCATTGCCCGAGGTCCCTCCGGATGTCCCTTGCTTTTGCCCCCCGCGTCCTCCGTTCCCGGCGAAGCTGAATTCGACGATGCAGTTTCGGAGCGTCAGCGTGCCATTGTCGTTGAGGATCGCGCCGCCGTCCCCGCCGTCGCCGCCCGCGCCGGCGGAATCGCCATCGACGCCCGCAGCGCCGTGGGGAGCCTGGCCTTCGGTGAGAACCAGGCCGACCAGCTCCAAAGCCGCCCCGGAGTCCAATTTGAAAATTCGGTTTTCCGAACGACCGGAGAGAATCGGCGCGGTCGCCAACCCCTCTCCCGCGATGACCAGACCCTCCGGCGAGGCGATGGCAATTTCGCCATCCAGTTCGATGGAGTAGGGATCTTCGGTATTGTCATAACGCTTGGCAAAGGCCTCCGCCAGTCCCTCGTCGACGATGGTCCGGTGAGCGAGGC
>CAYMMC010000650.1:0-2192 GCA_964391125.1 uncultured Akkermansia sp. | reverse complement strand
GGCGAAGCGGCCGTCTCGGTCGGGCGCCTTGAGCGAGACGAGGATGGCGCCGTATTCGGTGACCCTGGCCTCCAGGCCGGAGGCGTTGGTCAGGGTCCAGATCTTCGCTCCGCGTCCGTCGGGCAGGGTGCCGTAGAGCGTTTCGATGATTCCGGCGTCGGCGGAGGGGGAGGACAAGGCGCTCATGAGCAGCGGGGCGAGAAGGGGGAATGGTTTCATCGGTGTCGTTGCGGTCGTTCGGTCTCCTAGCGGGCCAGCAGGCGCAGGGCCGATTCCTCGAAAAGCGGCTGCCATTCCGGCGCGAGGAGGCAGTCGCTGTCCTCCTGGGCGCCGCCGCGGTTTTTCGCCTGGGCCGCCGTGGGGGCGTAGTAGAGGTAGCCGTTGGTGTAGCCCGACACGAAGGTGAGCGGATGGGGGGAGCGCTCCTTCAGGCCGAGGCCGATCTCGACGGACAGCTCGGCGGGAAAGGTGACGAGACGGAAGTCGCCGACGCGCAGGGCGGCCACCTCGGCGTCCACGGTGTCGCCCAGCTCGGCTCGGCGGGCCTGGTGGCGGGCGAGGAGGGCGCGGTTGGTCCGGGCGCGGGTCAGCCGTTCCATGGTGCGGAGGTTGTTCAGGTAGGCGTCCATGGCGGCGCGGTTGCCGGCGTCGAGGCGCTCCCAGTCGTCGCGCCCGATCCGCTCGTCCTGCAGGTAGCGCCCCGCCGCTTCGGAGGGGTAGTCGGGATTGAGGCGATACTTCACGTAGAGCGGCAGGAAGGAATCGAAGTTCAGGGTCGTGCCCTTGAGCGAGGCGACGAGCAGGTCGATCTCCCGGTCCATCTCCGCGAGACGGGGGGCGTGGTCGGCGCGGGGCAGGACGAGGGTTTCGCCCGCGATGGAGAGCTCGGCTCCGGCGCGGGTCTCGATGCGGCGCAGTCCGGCGAGGGCGCTGAGGCCGAGCCGCGTGCCCAGCGGTTTTCCGTGCCGGGGAAGATCGACGGACTTGTAGAGCACGGGGTTGATGTCGCCGCCGCAGCCTTGGAGAAAGAGCGCGGTCGCGCTGCCGTCGCCGAGGTTCGCCTCGATCGTCCCCGCCGCGTAGCCGCTCAGGTCGGCGCCGTTGCTGCCGTCCGGCACGCCCATGATGGGGTGGCAGGCGAACTGGAAGACGGCGGCGAGGGGACGCCCGTCGTCGAGGCGGTCGAGGCGGAGCAGGCCGATCTCGGGATCGATGGGCCCCACCGACGCGACCTCGTCGTCGGCGGGCAGGGGATAGGCGTGGCGGACGTCGGCCTCCCGTCCGTCCTTCAGCTTGAGCCGCCGGTTCTCCATGATGCCGTCCTCGCGTCCGGTTCCGGCGCCGGCCTTCACCGGAACGCGGCCCTCCCACGCCTCCTTGACCGCGCGGATCGTCCGTCCCGCGAGATCGGGGGCGACGACGGCGTGGCAGTGGCTCGCGTTGACCAGCACGGCGCCGGGCGGGATTCCCAGCCCCTTCTCCAGGGCGCCCTTCACTCTGGCGAGATAGGGATCGCGGATCGAGCCGATTTCCGCGACGGCGACGGCGTCCACCGCGACGAGGACGGCGTGGGTTCCGCCCCGGGAAAGGACGAGGGCCTTGACGAAAGGCGGATTTTCCTTCGCGGGATGGTCGGGATGCGCGATCTCGACCCTCGCGACCCCGGCGAGAAGCGGCTCGGAGCGAAGCGAAGGGACGGGAAAGGAGAGAAGCAGCAGCAGAACGGGCAAGGCACGGTCCATGGTCGATCAGTGTTTCGGATTCGCCGACGCCTGTCGAGGGCAAGTTCGGACGTTTGTGCGGAGGGGCGAGCTTCGGCCGATCCGGCAGTCCCCATTGATCGGGGGGAGGTGGTCGAGGGGCGTCTCGCGGAAACGCCCTCGATGGGGCCTTTCCGCGCCTCCTTGCCCGATTTCCCGCCCCGCCGCAAGCAAGGGTTCGACGAACCGCCCGGTCCGGGTGTAGAATGCACGACCATGACCTTTCGCTGGCTCGGGACCATCGCCTATCCCGAAGGATTGAAGCTTCAGAACGATCTCGTCGAGCGCCGCCGCCGCGGCGAGACCGACGACACCGTCCTGCTGCTCGAGCACGAGCCGGTCTACACCATCGGCCGCACCCGCGACCGCTCCAGCTTGCGGGAGGCCAAGGCCCTGCCCCATCCCGTCTACGAGACGAACCGCGGCGGGCAG
>CAYMMC010000649.1:0-2202 GCA_964391125.1 uncultured Akkermansia sp. | reverse complement strand
AGTTCGGCGACGGCGAGAAGGTGCTGCGCGCCAAGATCGACATGGCGCACCCGAACCTGAACCTCCGCGACCCCGTCCTCTACCGCATCCTCCACGCCGAGCACCACCGCACCGGCGACCGCTGGTGCATCTATCCGATGTACGACTACACCCACGGCCAGAGCGACGCCATCGAGCACATCACCCATTCGCTCTGCACCTTGGAGTTCGAAAACCACCGTCCGCTCTACGATTGGTTCCTCGAGAACCTCCCCGTCCCGTCGACTCCCCGCCAGATCGAGTTCTCGCGCCTGAACCTGACCTACACGGTGATGAGCAAGCGCCGCCTGCTCCAGCTCGTCGCCGAGGGCCACGTCAAGGGCTGGGACGACCCCCGCATGCCCACGATCTCCGGCATCCGCCGCCGCGGCTACCCGCCCGAGGCGATCCGGCAGTTCTGCAAGACCATCGGGATCACGAAGTACGAGAGCACCAACGACATCGCGCTGCTGGAGGCGGCGGTGCGCGAGTCGCTGAACCGCAGCGCCCGCCGCCGCATGGCGGTGCTCGACCCCATCAAGGTGGTGATCGAGAACTATCCCGAGGACCTCGTCGAGGAGATGGAGGCGGTCAACAACCCCGAGGACCCCTCCGCCGGGACCCGCGGGATCCCCTTCTGCCGCGAGCTCTACATCGAGCGGGACGACTTCATGGAGACGCCCCCGCCGAAGTACTTCCGCCTCGCGCCCGGCGTCGAGGTGCGGCTGCGCTCGGCCTACTTCATCCGCTGCGAGCGGGTGGTGAAGGACGAGGTCGGCGAGATCGTCGAACTGCGCTGCAGCTACGATCCCGCGACCCGCAGCGGGGGCAACCCGCCCGACGGCCGCAAGGTGAAGGCGACGATCCATTGGGTGAGCGCCCGCCACGCCGTTTCGGGCGAGGTGCGGATCTACGACCGGCTCTTCGCGACCGAGCATCCCGACCGCGGCGAGGGCTCCTTCCTCGACCGTCTCAACCCCGCTTCGCTCGAGGTCATCGCCGACGCCAAGCTGGAGCCGGCCCTGGCCTCGGTCCCTCCGGGCGAGACGGTTCAGTTCGAGCGGCTCGGCTATTTCTGCGCCGATCCCGACGGAGCGCCGGAGCGACCCGTCTTCAACCGCACCGTCGGCCTGCGGGACGCCTGGGCGAAGGCGAAGGGGAAGTGAAGCGGGCGGCGCCGGCCGTCCGGCAATCCCGCCTCAGACCAGCTCCAACACCCGGTCCATCCGCGCGGCGACGTCGGCGAGGTGGTCCCAGTCGCCTGCCGCGACTTCGGCGGCGGCCCAGCCGGTGAAGCCGATCTTCTCCAGCTCGTCCATCACCGCCTTCCACTGGATGCTGCCCTCTCCGATCGGCACGCCGAAGCCCTTGCCCATGCCTTCGTTCATCGCCTTCTTCAGATCGTATTCCTTGACGTCGAGCTTCTTCGAGCGCTTCCCGAGGATCTCGGCCCAGTGCTCCGGCACGCCCCAGCGGACCATGTTGCCGATGTCGAAATGGACCTGCACGGAGGGGTGTCCGATCTCGTCGATGAAGCGGACCATGTCGAAGGGGCTGATCAAATAGGTCGCCCAGACGTTCTCGACCAGCAGCATCACCCCCTGCTTCTGCGCATGGGGCGCGACCTCCTTCAGCCGGTCGCGGTCGCGCTCCCACTGGGGCTGGATCGGCTGCTTCTGGTCGTATCTCGCCACCACGAGGAGGGAGTCGCCGCCGAGGCGCTTCGTCAGATCGATCCCCGAGGCGAGGTCCTCGGTGCGGGCGCCGACGGTGCCGTCGATGATCAGGCCGCTCTCCTTGCTTGCCGCGATCCACTCCTCGACCCGCTCGTCGGGCACGTCGGAGAGGCTGGGCTCCAGCCCGTCGTAGCCGCATTCGCGCAGCTTCTTGAACGCCTCGACGAGGGGCTGCTCGTCCTTCAGCTTGACCATGTTCCACTTCAATGACTTGCGGATCTTTCCGGCAAAGCGTCCCCCGCCCGGCGAGGCGGCGAGGGCGGTTCCGGCAAATCCGGCCCCGAGAGCGAGGCCGCCGAGTTGGAGGAGTGAGCGTCGATTCATGGCAGTGGGTCGAGGCTGGCAGGCGAAGCCGCGTTCTTCAAGGCGAAAGCGTCGGGACGGGTGGCGCATTCCCGTTGCAACGGCGCACGATGGGCGCGGCGGCAGGCTCCGCAGCGTCTATGCG
>CAYMMC010000648.1:0-2203 GCA_964391125.1 uncultured Akkermansia sp. | reverse complement strand
GAACGCCGACCCGCCGCACGCCCGAAAGCAGATACCATGCCGAACACTATTGGCTTCCAGCCCATGCCACATTCGGCTAGGAGCGCCCTTCGCCCGTGATGCCGAATCAAACCATTAAACCGTATCAGTCCTTCCGTTCCAGGAAGTCGCAGAGCGCTCCGGCCATGGCCGCCACGCCGGTCTTGAGGCATTCCTCGTCGACGTCGAAGGCGGGGGTGTGGATCTCGGCGGTGACGCCCTCGGCTTCGTTGGCGACGCCGAGGCGGAAGTAGAAGCCGGGCACGACCTTGGCGAAGTAGGAGAAGTCCTCGCCGCCCATCCCCGGCCTCGCCTCGATCACGTTCTCCTTCCCGAACAGGCGGTGGAAGGTCGGCAGAGTCGCTTTGGCGAGATCGGCGTCGTTGAGGATGCTGGGGTATCCCTTGCGGTAGTCGAAGGTGTGGGTGGCGCCGTGCGCGGCGGTGACGCCGTCGAGGATCTGGCGCATCGTCTCGATGACGGAATCGCGGAAGGCCTCGTCGTAGGTGCGGACCGTGCCGGTGAAGCGGACCTCCTCGGCGACGATGTTGTGCCGCTGGCCGCCCTGGATGGTGCCGACGCTGACGACGAGGGGCTGGCGCGTGTCGGTGCGGCGGCTGCGGACGGTCTGCAGGGCGGAGATCGCCTCCGCCGCGACCACGATGGCGTCGACCCCGCGCTGCGGCGCCGATCCGTGGGCCATCTTCCCTCGGATGACGACCTCGAAGGTGTCGCTGTTGGCGCTGTCGGGTCCGATGGTGTAGGCGAGCTGGCCCGCCTCCAGAAAGCGCGTCACGTCCATCTGGGCGTCCGCCGGGGAGATCGCGGGGCGGCAGTGCAGGCCGAAGATCGCTTCGGGTTTGGGATTCTCCAGCACCCCTTCGGCGACCATCAGCTTCGCCCCCCAGTCCTCCTTGTAGTCGGTTGGCATGCTTTCCTCGGCAGGCTGGAAGATGAACTTCACGGTGCCCCGGACCTGGTCCTTGTGCTTGGCGAGGACCTCGGCGACGCCGAGACCCACGGTGGTGTGGACGTCGTGGCCGCAGGCGTGCATCACGCCGGGGTTGCGGGAGCGCCAGGGCTTCGAACTCAGCTCGGTGATGGGCAGCGCGTCCATGTCGGCACGGATCGCGACGCAGCGTCCGCCCTCCCCGGCGGTTCCGTGCAGCAGGGCGACGACGCCGTGCTTGGCGATCCCGGTCTGCACCTCCAGGCCCAGCGAGCGAAGCCGCTCCGAGACGTAGGCGGCGGTTTGCTCCTCCTGGTTCGATAGCTCGGGGTTGGCGTGGATGGTGCGCCGGGTCTCGACGAGCTTGGGGAACAGTTCGTCGATGGTGCTGCGGAAGAGCTCGTCCCGTTCCGAGGCGGCGAGGGGAGAGGCGGCGAGGAGCGCCAGGGCGGCGAAGCGGGCGAGGGGATGGCTTGGCGGGGTTGTCATGGCAGGGTTGGGTTTGTGGAAATGTCGCCGATGGCGTCCGGCGGTCGCGGACGCGAAGCATCCGCGATGCGGGAGTTTCGCGGATTGCGGCGCTGGAGTCGAGCCCCGGTGCAACGGATTTGCGCAGGAGGCGGGGCGAGTTCGTTGTCGCGACGGAGGCTCTCCCATAGCCGACTCGGATTTGGCATGGCATGAAGCGCCGCCGGACCGTTTGACTTGTGCGGATTCTTCAACGAGCAGGACGCTGGACAACCATGAGCGAATCCTTCCAAGCCGCCACCGCGGAGGAGATGGCCGAAGCGGGCCGGCGCTTCGCCGCGGATCTGGGATCCGGCGACGTCCTCGCCCTCGACGGCGATCTCGGCGCTGGAAAGACGCAGTTCTGCAAAGGCCTCGCCGCCGGCCTCGGCGCGACGGACGAGGTGACCAGCCCCACCTTCGCCCTCGTCCAGGAATACCGCTCCGGCCGCCTTCCCCTCCATCACTTCGACTGGTACCGCCTCGAATCCGCCGACGAGCTCCACGCCCTCGGCTGGGACGACTACCTCGACGAGGAGGGGGTCGTCGTCGTGGAATGGGCCGAGAAATTTCCCGGGATGCTGCCCCGCTCCGCAATCCGCCTGCGCTTCGAAACCGACCCCGGCGGCGTCCGCCGCGTCGCCGTGACCCGCCCATGATCCTCGCCCTCGAAACCTCGACCCGCCACGCCTCCCTCGCCGTCCACGACCGCGCCTCCGGCCGGGCCGT
>CAYMMC010000647.1:0-2208 GCA_964391125.1 uncultured Akkermansia sp. | reverse complement strand
GGGTGCCGTCGCGGTCGACGCGGACGACCAGAGCAAGTTCGGTGCCGCGCTCCAGGTTGATGCTGCCGAAGTCTTCGGGCACCAGCACCGGCACCGGCATGGTCCCGTCCGCGCCGCTCGCCTCGAAGCTGATGAGTCGGCCCCGGTCGGGCGTCCAGCGCAGGATCTCCTCGACCTTGCCCCCGACGCGGTAGACGTTGCCGCGCAGGCTGTTGCCGTCGTCGCGGTAGGTCGCGAGGTTCAGGGGGGCGGCGTCCCCGCGCCCGCGCTTCGGGTGTGCCGCGCCCCCGCTGCCGAAGAGGCCGCCGGCGACCAGCTTGAAGAGCAGGACGGCGACGATGGCGAAGCCAAGCAGGGCGGCGGCGATCCCGGCGGCCTGGCCGATGTTGATTCCGGAGCTGGCTCTTCTCGGCATGGATGGACTGGGCGGGAATTCGGTTCTTCTGGAGGTCGCGTCAGGCAGGGAGCTTACCACAGCCCCGAAAGCCGAGGGAAGGAAAATGCGGCGTCCCCGGAAGGGTTCGCCGTCCGCCCCTGCCCTCCGATTCTCCCCTCCGCGCCCCGGGCCGGACGCGTCGGCGGCATTTCGCGAAAATCGGTCTTTCGGACGGGGTGGGGCGCATTATAGTGCGCCCGCCATGTCCGAAACCGACACCCAGACATCCTCAGAGCCCGTGAAGCTGATGGCCGTGAACCGGGGCGAGATCGCCATCCGGATCTTCCGCGCCGCCACCGAGCTCGGCTTGCGCACCGTCGCGATCTACGCGGACGAGGACCGCTTCTCCCGCCATCGCTTCAAGGCGGACGAGGCCTACCGCCTGCGCAAGGAGAAGGGTCCCGTCGGCGCCTACCTCGACATCGAGGGCATCGTCCGCCTGGCCAAGGAAAAGGGCGTCACGCTGGTCCACCCCGGCTACGGCTTCCTTTCCGAGAACGCCGACTTCGCCCGCGCCTGCCGCGAGGCCGGCCTGACCTTCATCGGTCCCGATCCCGAGATGCTCGACGCCATGGGCGACAAGGTCTCGGCCCGGGCCCTCGCCAAGAAGGCGAGCGTGCCCACCCTGCCCGGCACCGAGGAGCCGGTCGCGGACCGGGCCGAGGCGCTGAGGGTCGCCCGCGAGATCGGCTTTCCCCTCATCGTCAAGGCGGCCTTCGGCGGCGGGGGACGGGGCATGCGGGTCGTGCGGAAGGAGTCCGAGCTCGACGGGCTCCTCGACCAGGCCCAGGCCGAGGCGGAGAACGCCTTCGGCAACCCGGCCGTCTTCCTCGAGCGCTTCGTCGGCCGGGCCAAGCACATCGAGGTGCAGATCCTCGGCGACAAGCACGGCAACGTCGTCCACCTCCACGAGCGCGACTGCTCGGTGCAGCGCCGCCACCAGAAGGTGATCGAAATCGCCCCCTCCGTCGGGCTCGACGAGACGGTGCGGCGCGAGCTCTGCGAGGCCTCGGTCGAGATCGCCAAGGCGGTCGGCTACAACAACGCCGGCACGGTCGAGTTCCTCTACGACCTCGACTCGAAGGAGTGGTTCTTCATCGAGATGAACCCCCGCATCCAGGTCGAGCACACCGTGACCGAGGTCATCACCGGGATCGACCTGGTCCGTTCGCAGATCCTCGTGGCGCAGGGGCACCAGCTCTTCGGCCACGAGATCGACCTGCCGCGGCAGGAGGACATCCCGCGCAACGGCTTCGCGGTGCAGGCGCGCATCACCACCGAGGATCCGGCGAACGGCTTCGCGCCCGACTACGGCAAGATCCTCAACTACCGCTCCGCCGCCGGATTCGGCATCCGCCTCGACGCGGGCGCGGGCGACGCGGGATCGGTGGTGACGCCCTACTACGACTCGATGCTGGTGAAGCTGACCGCCTACGGCCCCCGCTTCGACATCGCCCTGCAGCGCATGCACCGCGCCCTGCGCGAGTTCCGCATCCGCGGGGTCAAGACCAACATCCCCTTCCTCGAGAACGTCGTCCTCGACGAGACCTTCCGCACCGGCGTCGCGACGACGCGGCTCATCGACACCAATCCGGACCTCTTCAAGTTCCAGCCCCGCCGCGACCGGGCCACCAAGCTGCTCTCCTACCTCAGCGACGTCACCGTCAACGGCAACAGCACGGCCAAGGGCTACCGTCCCGCCGAAGTGCTCGCCCCCAATCAGGTTTATTTTTATTCTTTTCATCGTTTTCTCCTTTGTAACTATTGGTAAT
>CAYMMC010000646.1:0-2212 GCA_964391125.1 uncultured Akkermansia sp. | reverse complement strand
ACCTGGAAGTAGAACTGACAATTACTGCCTCACGGGGCGCGGTCGGGAAAGACGTGGAGGAGGAGCGCTTGGCCCTCGTCGAGACCGAGGGCTTCGTAGTCGAGCGCGGCGAGGTGCTCGGAGAAGCCCGTCGTCGAACCCCATTCCGGCAGGCTGCGGCTGGCGAACACCGCGACGATCGCGTCGCCGCCGAGGCTTTCCCCTGCGGCCAGCGGGGTTCCCGTCGATGAAATGTCCGACGGAGAGGCGAAGCCGTCCCCGGCGGTGTCGGCGACGAGGACGCCGAGGGACCCTTCCGGGATCCGGAGCGCACCGACCTGGAATTCGATCGAGACGGTCGCCAGGGCCGCGGCGGGGGCGGCGAGGCAGAGGCAGAGCGGAACGATGGGCTTCATGGGAGGGGAGGCTCAGGGAAGGGTCGCGTCGTAGGTCGGGGCGTTCTTCCAGCGCAGGCGGAGCTCGGCGCTTCCCGCCGCCTTGCGCACGAGCAGGCCGGCGGCGGGCTCGATCTCGACCGTCCCGGCGGGCGGGAAGCCGGGGGCGTCCTCGACCCACTGGCCGCCGCTGCGGAAGTAGACGGCGGAGGGGGCCTTGTTCCGTTCGGCGAGGGCGTTGTCGAAGACGAGGATCTGGTCCTTGCGCTCGGCCGGGCCGGTGCCGGGGCTTTCCTCGAATTGCCCCGCCCCGAAATCGAGCTGGTCCAAGCGGATGCGGACCGGGCGCGGCGGAGCGAGCATGGTGTCGCGCACCTTGCCGTCGGAGACGCCCACGGCGAGCGAGACGGGACCGGCGTGGACCTGCCGGCTGGCGACGAAGTCCGTGGCCGCCGCACCGACGGGGTGCCTGACGAGGAAGGGCTCTCCCGGGGCGATCACCGTCTTCCCCGCCGGGGCGAGGCCGCCGACCTCGAACCAGCCTTCGTCCGTGACGAAGAAACGGCGGGAGGGGGCGAGGTCGGCGCCGGAGCTCTCCCTGTCGAAGAGCAGCAGTTCGGACCCGCGCTCCATGGCCAGGCGGCCGCCCGAAGGATGGAAGGTGCTCTGCGCCGCCGGAGGAAAGAGCCCGTCCAGCGTCCAGGCCGGAATCACCGAGACGCGTCCTCCGGCGCCGAGGCCGTCGAAGTCGGACAAAGCCGCTTCGACGAGGAGATGGCCGCCCCCCTGGCCGACGATGCTGAAATGGCGCCCTTGGGTGTCGCCCCCCTCGTCGCAGCGCAGGAAATGGGGGGAATCGACGAGCTCCTCCGCCGCGAAGGCCGGAGCCCCCGCCAGATCGACGCGGACGGCCCCGCCCTCCTCCGCCGGCGACGCGGCGAGAATCCCCGTCCAGCGGGGAGGCAGGTGGAAGGGCGCGGAGACGACAGTGTCGGATCCCCCGGGGCACTGGAAGCGGAGAAATCCGGAGACCGGCGAACTGACCTCCGCCGCCGATCCGACCGGCAGGCTGACCAAGGCTAGATAGACAAAGACAGCGAGGAGGAGTCCTTTGGGACGCGCCATTGTCCATTGTCGCAATGGACAATGGCACCCTCCGCGCCCGCTCGGAGAGGATCGGTACATTGTGAAGCGCGCTGCGAACCGGGGCTCTTGGATAGTCGGAGAATCGGCCGGAGAAATGGGGGGCGCGCACATGGCAGATTCAGGGCTTCACCTAATTCGGATTTATTTTCCAGCGTTTTTTTTCGCGGCGAGAAAAAAAATCCACCTGCGCAATGCCATGGGAAATCCGATGCGGAGGAATATGCCTACTCAGCATCCCGTTCGGAGAGGCCTGGCTCCGGACGTCGGACGCCGGACGCCGAATACCTAGCCTCGCCCGTTCCCCCGCCCTGCCGCCGCATCGCAATCTCCACCTTGTCGCACTGGACAAGAGCGTTGCTCCCGTTCAGTCTGGAGGCATGCCGAATCCGCCCACCACGCACCGACGTCTCCTCGCCTGGGTCGAGGAATTGAACACGCTCTGCCGCCCCGCCTCCGTGATCTGGTGCGACGGCTCGGACGAGGAATGGCACCGCCTCTGCGCCGAGCTCGTGGCCCGCGGAACCTTCCGGCGGCTCAATCCCGAGAAGCGTCCCGACAGCTACCTCGCCCTGTCCGATCCCACCGACGTGGCCCGGGTCGAGGACCGCACCTTCATCTGCAGCCGCCACCAGGCCGACGCCGGCCCGACGAACCACTGGCGTCCTCCGGCGGAGATGCGGGCGACGCTGAGA
>CAYMMC010000645.1:0-2215 GCA_964391125.1 uncultured Akkermansia sp. | reverse complement strand
ACGGGCGGGGCGACGGGGCGACGGGGCGACGGGGCGACGGGGCGACGGGGCGACGGGACGACGGGCGCAGCGGAGGACGGACCGGTCTGATCGAGCGGACTGATACCTCGATGCGGCGCCGGAGAGTTGGAGCGAGACCCAACGTACGCCGTGGTCGGCCTCGAGCGCCTTCCCTCAAAACCCTCGACAATCAATGCCGTCCTCGGTCGGGTCGACTCCTCGCGCGGCGAAGGGTGGAGGCGGCGGGTCGTCGCCGAGGAAGAGATAGCCGAGGATGCGGACAGCGTCGGTGATGATGATCGCTCCGGAATCGTCGGCGTCGGCGGCATCGAGGCAGGCGGGGGCGGGGGCGCCGAGGAAAAGATAGCTCAAGGTGAAGACGGCATCGGTGAGCTCGATGCGGCCGTCGAAGTTCGCGTCGCCGCGTGTGAACTCGGCTCCGCCATAGGGGCTATAGATGACGTAGACGCGCGCTTGCTCATCGACCTTGATCGTGTTCTCGCTGAAGGCGAAATCGGGGAGCCCGTCGGCGTTGAGGTCGCCGGCTGCGCCGACCGAGCCACCGGAAGCGCCGGCCGGATTTTGGCCCGAGATCTTGAAGCCGTGGCGGCCGAGGTCTCGAAGCTCGATCCGCTCGGGAAGGGCATCCGATCCGAAGACGACGTGGACGTTCCCCGGATCTTCGGCGAGGTTCTGGGAGCCGGGCCCTCCGATGAGGAAGTCGTCGAAGCCGTCTCGATTGAAGTCGCCGATCGATCCGGGACGCCCGCCGTATTCGAGGGACCCTTCGCCGAGGATGCGCACGACGCCGTCGGGAGATTCGGGATTCTCGCGAAGCTCGATCCGGGGCGGGAGATCGTCGCCTCCGAAGAGGAGATAATTCATACCTTGGAAGTCGACGCCGCCCGTGGGGATCGAGAGGAGGAAGTCGTCGAAGCCATCGGCGTCGACGTCTCCCGCCTCGGAGATGAGGAAGGTGAAGAAGGTGCGAAAGCCCTCGAGGAGCTCGACGCGCATGCCGCCGACCTCGTCGATGTAGGATTGGGCGTCGATCGATCCGGGTAGGTCTCGAGAGCCGAAGAGGACGTAGGCGGTCGCGCTTTCGGTCGCGCGTGCGTCGGTATCGACGGCGAAGTCGAGAAGCCCGTCGCCGTTGACGTCGCCGATCGTGCGCAGGATGCGTCCCATGAGCTGTCCGGAGCGCTCGGCGTGGATGCGCGCGAAGGAGGCCGGATCGTCGTCGTAGAAGAAGAGGTCGGGCCATTCCTCCAAGCCGCTGATGAAGCGAATCTCGCCGCCCGCGGGGCCGGATTCGGGAGAATCGGCCGGGCTGAGCGAGGCCTCGGCGAAGGAGACGGCGAAGTCGTCGATGCCATCGCCCGTGAGGTCTCCCGCGCGCGCGAAGGCGGGCATTCCGGATGAGAGCTCGGGGTTCAGGCGCTCGAGCCGCACGGCTCTTCCCGAAAGCGCCTCCTCGTCGATGTCGATGACGGTCCCCGGGAGCTCTTCACGTCCGAAGAAGACATATCCGCTTCCGCCGCTCTCGCCGATGCCGAGATCCTCGATGCCATCGCCGTTGACGTCGCCGATCGACGCGACGGTGGCGCCGGCGATGTCGAGAACGCGCGCGGTGACGATAGTCGTGACGGGCGGCGCGGCGCTATAAGCGTCGACGACGTCCGGAAGATCGGGCCCGCCTTCGACGATGGTGACGACCCAGGCTCCGCCGGCTCCGCCCGAGAGATAGGACTCGACGATGAGATCATCGATGCCATCGCCCGAGAGATCGGCATGGGTGATCGCTTGCCCTTGGGGAAACGTGAAGACGAGGCCGGTGGGTCCGCCGCGCCCTTCGATCGTGAGACCTTCCGAACCGAGCGTCGCGACATCGATCGTGGGGAAGCCCTCGATGTACTCGATCGCATCGTCGAGGATTCGCACGTCGGCGCCGAGACGCACGGTGACGTCGACGGGTCCCAACCGATCGCCCGGGGGCGTGGTCGCGACGATCTCGGCGCCCGAACGCAGGGAGACGCGCGCGGCGGGTCGTTCGCCGAAGAGGACCTCGACGCCCTCTTCGAAGCCCGATCCGCGAAGGGTGACTTCCGTGCCGCCTCGAAGCGGAGAGGTCGTGGGCGAGACCTCCTGGACCGTAAGCGGCATCGCCACCAAGTTAACGGAACGGCCGGAAAGTGTCAGAAATCTAGACACTAGA
>CAYMMC010000644.1:0-2223 GCA_964391125.1 uncultured Akkermansia sp. | reverse complement strand
ATCCCGAACTCGAGACTGTCGGCCAGCTTCGCGACGTCGCGGCCCTCCTCGCGGAGGCGCGCTTCTCCGACCGCCTTCCCGCGCATCCCCCGGAATGCGGCTTCAGGAAGGTGCTCGGACTCCCCTGCGTCGGCTGCGGAGGGACGCGGGCGATGCGAGCCCTGGCCCGGGGCCGTCCCGCCGAGGCGGCAAGCTTCAACCCCGCCGTGGTCGCCGGCGCCTTCGCCAGCGTCGCCTGGGCCGCATCGGGCATCTGGCGCTATTGGCGCGGCTCGCAGCCTCCCCCGGCGTCCGTGCAAAACCGGCGTCTCGCCCGCAACGCCATCCTCGTGGCGGCGCTCCTGCTGGCGAACTGGATCTATCTGCTCCTTTTTCTGCCCTGACCGCCTTCCTCGCCGGGGCGGGGATGAGTCTCCAGTTCAGCGTGCCGCCACCCCGGTGCGTGTCAAGGGGGCCGTCGCGGCTCCATGGCTGCGGGCGACCGGGGCGGTCGCCCTGCAGATGCCGATTCGTCCTCGTCCAGCAGGTCAAGCGCTCCGCTTGCCGCCCGAACGGAGGACCGCCCGCTTTCAGGAAGCTGGAAACCCGATGCGGGGGATTGCGAACAGGGGGCTTGGAAGCCCCCCCGCCCTTCGTTCAATCCGCCGTCAGGGCGGCGCGTTCGTCGCCGGCGCCGGACTTCTCGATGAAGTAGTCCCAGTCGCCGTGGAAGCGCTTGGCGTGGCCGTTGGCCACGTGGATCACGTCCTTGGCCAGCTTCTTGATGAAGTGGACGTCGTGCGAGATGAAGACGAGGGTGCCGGCGTAGTTCTCCAGCGCGAGGATGAGCGACTCGACGGTGAGGATGTCGAGGTGGGTGGTCGGCTCGTCCATCAGGAGGATGTTGGGCGGATCGACGAGGAATTTGATGAGGTTCAACCGGCTTTTCTCCCCGCCGCTGAGGACCTTGGTCATCTTGTAGACCTCCTCCTTGCGGAACATGAAGGAGCCGAGGATGCCGCGGGCCTCGTCCTCGCGCAGCGCGGGGTTGGCCTCCATCACCTCGGTGAGCACGGAGTTGTTCGGGTTCAGCGTGGCGGAGCGGTGCTGGGAGAAGTAGCCGATCTTGGCGTTGTGGCCGGGGATGGCCTTGCCCTGCTGGGGCGTCAGCTCGCCGGCCAGGAGCTTCAGCAAGGTGGACTTTCCGGATCCGTTGGGGCCGACGAGGACGGTGCGCTCGCCCCGGTCGATGACGAGGTCGAGCCCTTCGTAGACCTTGTTCGTCCCGTAGGCGAAATGAACGCTCTCGAGCTCGAGGGCCTTCTGGCCGCCGCGGGGAGGCTCGGGAATCTGGAAGCGGAAGGGCTTGCGGGGGGCGACCGGCTTCTCGATCTTCTCCATGCGCTCGATCTCCTTCAGCTTGGCCTGGGCTTGCGAGGCCTTCGAGGAGACGGAGCGGAACTTGTTGGCGAAGGCCTGCAGCTCGGCGATCTGCTTCTGCTGGTTCTTGTAGGCGTTGTTCTGCCGCTCGTAGTTCTCCTCGCGCTGCTTCTCGAAGTCGGAGTAGTTGCCGGTGTAGTGCAGCAGCCGGCGGTCGGAAATCTCGTGGACGGAGTCGACGATGGCGTCCATGAACTCGCGGTCGTGCGAGATCATGAGGATCGCGCCGGAGTAGCTCTTCAGGTAGTCCTGGAACCAGAGCAGCGACATCAGGTCGAGGTGGTTGGTGGGCTCGTCCAGCATCAGCAGGCTCGGCTCGATGACGAGGAGCCTCGCGAGGTGGGCCCGCATGATCCAGCCGCCGCTCATCTCGCGGGCGGGGCGGTCGAAGTTCTCCGCCGGGTAGCCGAGCCCGCGCAGCATTTTCTTCGCCTTGGCCTCGACCTGGGGATCGCTCAGCGCGTCGAACTGGCTCTGGGCCTCGTAGTAGGCCTGGGAGTCGACCTCGCCGGCGTCCTCCATCGCCTTCAGCTCCTTCTCCAGCTCCTCGATCATCCCGGCGCGGCCGGTCGCGATCTCGAGCACGCTGCAGTCGCCGACGTCCTCGCTCTCCTGGGGCAGGAAGCCGACCATGGTCCATTCGTCGCGCTCGACGGTGCCCTGGTCCGCCTCCTCCTCGCCGAGGATGATGCGGAAGATGGTCGACTTGCCCGCGCCGTTGGGACCGACGAGGCCGACGCGCTGGCCGCGCTGGATCTCCCATGTGAGGTCGGCGAAGATCGGCCGCCCGGCCAGGCTGATACT
>CAYMMC010000643.1:0-2227 GCA_964391125.1 uncultured Akkermansia sp. | reverse complement strand
ACTCTGCCGCGAGGCGGGGGCGGCGCGGCGCATGCCCCCGTGGACGAAGGCCGCGCTGCTCGCGCTCGTTCCCGCGATGCTGGCGGGGATGCTCCTGGCGACGCCCTACGAGGAGAAGCGCGTCTACACCCTGATGGAGGATTTCGCGGAGGAGGGGCCGCTGTCCGTCCGCCTCGTCCTGTCGGTCGGCGAAGTCGACATCGTGCCGGGGGAGCGCTTCCGCATCGTCTCCGAAGCCCACGGCCACGGCGTCCCCACCTCGAAGATCGGGCGCTACTACCGGGAGACGGCCCTGCCCGACGGAGGCGGGACGGTGGTCTACGCCGAACGGATCAGCGGCTGGCTCAGGGAGGTGGGCGCGACGCTGCGCGTGGAGGTGCCCTGGGAACGGATGCGAAGGCTGGATCTCAAGACCGCGGAGGCCTCGGTGGACGTCGAGCTGGCCCCTGGCGCGGCAAAGCCGGTGCTGAGGCTGATGTCGGGCGAGGGGAGGGTGGTGGTGGACCGGGCGGGGCAGGGGCTGCGCCTCAAGGCGGGGGAGGGGACCCGGGTCGAGGGCATCGCCCCCGGCGAGACTCTGCGCGGCGGGAAGGGTGCGACCTCCTATCGAATCGACGTGGACGAGGACTTCGCAGGCCTCCTTCGCATCGAGGACGGCGCGGCTCGCTAAATTCACAAAGATCGGCTCGCATTCCCCGCAGGCGCGATTAGCTTCCCGCCGCACATATGGAAACCGAATTCCGGAGCAAGGAGACGAGTTGGCTGTCCTTCAACGCGCGGGTGCTCCAGGAGGCGGCGGATCCCGAAGTGCCGCTCTACGAACGGATCAAGTTCCTCGGAATCTACAGCTCGAACCTCGACGAGTTCTTCCGCGTGCGCGTCGCGACGCTGCGGCGCCTGGTCTCCCTCGGGGACGAATGGAAGCGGCTCGACATCCCCGACCCGAACTTGACCCTGAAGAAGGTCCGCGAGCTCGTCTCGACCCAGGCGGAGGAGTTCAACCGGGCCTACGACCGGATGCTGTCCGACCTGGAGAGGAACGGCATCCGCATCGTCGACGAGACGGAGGTGCCGTCCTCGCTGCGCGGCTACCTGCTCGACTACTTCCGCCGCGAGGTCAGTCCGCACATCTTCCCTCTGCTTCTGAAGGCCACGGCGAAGCTGCCGAAGCTGAAGGACCTGCCCATGTATTTGGCGGTCCGGGCGACGAAGTCCTCCGGGACCGGGCGCCCCATGCACGCCCTCATCGAGATTCCGCAGAACCTGCCGCGCTTCATCCCGCTGCCGAAAAAGGGGGACGTCCAATTGGTGATGTATCTCGACGACATCATCCGCTTCGGTCTCGACGAGGTCTTCATGACCTTTCCCTACGACCGCTACGAGTCCTACGCGATCAAGTTCACCCGCGATTCGGAGCTGGAGCTGGACGACGACTTCACCGAGAGCTTCTACACCAAGCTCGAGGACAGCTTGAAAGCCCGCGAGGAGGGCCTGCCGGTGCGGGCCAACTTCGACCGGAACTTTCCCAAGCATTTCCTGAACCTCGTCCTCCGCAAGCTCGACCTCGCCAGCGCGGACACGCTCTATCCAGGGGCCCGCTACCACAACCGCCGCGACCTGCTCGGCTTTCCCGATTTCGGGAAGCCCCACCTGAAGAACGAGAAGTCAGCCCCCGTGCCCGTGCCCGCCTTCGCGAAGCGGCAGGCGGGCATGTTCGCGGCGATCCGAAAGCGCGACGTGCTCGTCCACATTCCCTACCAGTCCTTCCGCAAGCTGATCACCTTGCTGCAGGAGGCCTCGGTCGACCCGCTCGTGCAGAGCATTTCGGCGACCCAATATCGCCTCGCCAAGGACTCCTGCATCGCCAAGGCCCTGCAGTCGGCAGCCCGCAACGGCAAGAGCGTCTTCGTCCTGGTGGAGCCGCAGGCGCGCTTCGACGAGGAGGCGAACATCAAGTGGGCGGGGCGCTACCGCGACGCGGGCGTGCAGGTGCAGCTCGGCGTGCAGGGCCTGAAGGTCCACAGCAAGCTGATCCACATCGTCCGCCGCGAGCAGGGGAGGGACCGCAGCTACACCGTCCTGGGGACGGGGAATTTCAACGAGGACACGGCCTCCGTCTTCGCCGACCACCTCCTATTCACCTTCGACCAGGAGATCGGCGACGACGCCGCCGAGATCTTCCGCTTCTTCCGCCAGTCCTACCTCGAACCCCATCTGAAGCATCTCA
>CAYMMC010000642.1:0-2228 GCA_964391125.1 uncultured Akkermansia sp. | reverse complement strand
CCTTCGCCATGATCGGCCACGGCGGCGGGCCCTCGAACGCCAACAACACCTGGCATCTCGGCGGCACCATCAAAGTGGAAGCGGGCGGGAGCGTGACCACCTCGGGCGGCACCGGCAGCTATAGCGCCGCGAAGATCGGGCACGGCGGGCCGAGCCACTCCAGCAGCGCCACGATGCCCTCCAGCATCGGCGTGTCTCCGATCACGGTAGAAGCGATCACCGGGGACATTCTCCTCCTCTCCGGGACGGCGAGCTACTCCGGGGCCAAGATCGGCCACGGGGATCACTACTTCAAGCTGGCGGACTTCGGGACCAGTCCCATCTCGGTGGCGGCGGGACGGGACATCCGCCTCGTTTCCCCGCAGTTTGAAACCTACACCTCCAGCTCCTACGCCAGCACCCAGATCGGACACGGCGGTTTCGGTGCGATCGTGGGCACCGTGCCCTCGACCCAGGGCTACTCGGGCGACATCACCGCCACCGCCGGAGGGAAAATCGATGTTCTCGCCGGGAAGAATTCAGGCAGCTACAATTGGTCCCTGATCGGGCACAACTCCTACTTCAATTCCTCGGGACTCCACTCGGGGAACATCACCGTCACGGCGGGCGCCGTGGCCGGGCTCTCCGACTACGGGGTCACCGTCCGGGGGGCGAGCGGCGACTTCATGCCGATCGCGGGAACCAACTCCACCTCCGGCTCGTACTACAGCTTCGCCTCCATCGGCCACCGTGGCCACAGCAACGGCCCGACCACCTACTACACCGGTCTCCGCGGCGATGTCCTCGTCGATGTGATCCGGGGGGGCGTCAGCCTGGAGGGCGGGAATGGGGTGGATGGCTCGACCGCAGCGGACACTCCTCCCGACATCCGCCTGCACGGTGCCCAGATCGGCCACGGGGGCTACCAGGCGGGCCACAACACTTTCGGTCTCCTCGGCTCGGTCCGGGTCCACGCCGAGGGCGACATCCTCCTCCGCTGCGGCACTTCGAGGCACGCCGCCGTGATCATCGGCCACGGAGGGTATGGCTCCTTCGGACCGATGGGACAGGACGGCGAGGTCATCGAAGTGATCTCCCGAAACGGAAGCCTCGAACTCGACTCGACTCTCACGATCAATTCGGCCCGAGGTGGCGTTTTGATCGGCCACGGCGCACCGAACTCCACCAGCGGCACGAGGCAGGGCGACATCCTCGTCGATGTCGCGGGCGAAATCTCCCTCGTGGGCTCCTACTCGCAGATCGGCCACCGCACCGGCACCTCCGGCGGCGTCTCCAACGCCGACCTCACCCTCCGGGCCCGCTCTTTCGACCGCTTGAGCGGCGACTCGGGAAGCGGCCTTTTCCACGTCGACGCCGGCCTCGGCACAGCGATGACGAGCAGCCTCGCCACGGGCCACGTCAGTCTTCTCGCGACGGGCTCCGAGGGCCTTTGGCTTGCCGGAAACATCCGGCAAAATTCGTCCTTTGCTCTGAACCTGCTCTCGACGGGCGACCTTTACCTCACCGCCCATGCCGTCAATCAGGGAAGCGGAGCGGTGAACCTCGTCGCGGGTTGGGATCCCTCGGTCTCGTCGCTTTCCGGCGGCGCCCCGGTTGTTCCCGACGCCGCTGGCGTTCCCCGCCAATACCTGGTGCGCGACATCGACATGGATGGCGAGATCTTCGGAGCCGCCGCTTCCTACGGCGCCAATGGCGGGAGCGTCTGGATCGGTGCCTCCCCCACCCTCGCAGCCGCCGACCGCGCCGTGATGGTCGCCAGCCGGACGGGCCAGACCAACGTCGCGGGGAACCACATCCACGTCTGGGGAAGCGCCCTCACCGGCGGGGCAGGCGTGGGCGAACGTCGTTTCTCGCAGATCGGCTACAACCGCCGCGAAGGCGGCACCTCCGCGGCGCTCGCTGCGACCGGTCGCATCCGGGTGGGGGCACTCAACGACATCGAGATCATCTCGAACAAATACGAGGTGGGCCACCTCGGCAGCGGCGGTTGGCCCGGACCCGACCATTCCGGTTTTGTCTCCTACGCGCAGATCGGACACGGAGGCGACCGCGATGCCGTGGCAAACATGGAGCTGACCGGCGACATCGTCGTCGAGGCGGGTCGCGACCTCGTCGGTCTCGGCGGAAGAACCCGGGAGGACTACGTCATGATCGGTCACGGTGGCTACGACAACGCCACCTCCACTTCCGCGAAACTCGGCGGGAACATCGTCGTCGCGGTCGACAAC
>CAYMMC010000641.1:0-2233 GCA_964391125.1 uncultured Akkermansia sp. | reverse complement strand
AGCCCTTCTTCGTGATGGCGACGCAGAACCCCATGGAGATGGACGGCACCTACCCGCTGCCCGAGGCCCAGGCCGACCGCTTCCTCTTCAAGCTGCGGGTGCCCTTTCCCGACCGGGCCACCCTGATGGAGATCTCGCGCCGCACCTCGGCCTTCGACCTGCCGGAGCTGTCGCAGGTGATGGGGGCGGACGAACTGCTCGAATTTCAGAAAATCGTCTCGGAAGTCCCTGTGGCCGAGCATGTCAACGACTACGCCGCCCGCATCGTCCTGGCGACCCATCCGGGCGACGAAGGGGAGACGCAGCAGGTGGCCCGCTACGTCAGCTACGGCGCCAGCCCGCGCGGGATGCAGGCGCTCATCCGCGGCGCCCGCATCCACTGCGCCCTCGACGGACGCACCGCCGTCTCGATCGACGACGTCCGCCGGGTGGCCCTGCCGGCGCTGCGCCACCGGGTCATCCTGAACTTCCAAGGCGAGGCGGAATCGCGCGACATCGACCGGATCGTCGGCGAAGTGGTCGAGTCGGTTTCCGCGGCGGTGCTGGTCTGATGAGCGCGGGACGGTCACGGCAAGCCCCGGAAGGGCGGACGAAGGGACGTAGCATGGGCTTCCAGCCCATGCCTTCGACGGGGGGGGCGTGGAGCGATGGATGCAGCTTCGTTGGCCGCCCGAAGACTGAAAACGCGAGCCGCAAGAGCGAGGGGACCGTCAAGCGACTCCGGCGTCCACCCAGGACACATGGGCTGGAAGCCCATGCCACACCCCTTCCCATCCTCCTCCTCGCCGCTCTAGCCTTTCTCCTAACCCCTCTCCTCCCCGCCCAGGAGACGGCGGAAGAGCGCTTCGCCGAGACTTCGCTGCGCTACCGCACCGCCCTGCACTACGACCCCCTCCTCGACGCCCCGCTCGAGGCGTTGGTGAAACTTTACGTGGGGGCCGAGCGGGCCGACGAGCTGCTCGCCCTCTACCGCAACCACATCGCCCAGTATCCCGACGATGCCGGCGCGAAGACGGTGCTGGTGCGGCTGCTGCGGCGGATCGACCGGGCGGGCGCCGACGAGCTGGTCGCCACGGTGGTGCCGCGGCATCCCGACTATGCGCCCTTGCAATACGTGCTCTTCCGCTTCCTCAACGAGCGCGGCGATCCGAGGGCGACGGAGGTCCTCTCCCGTGCCATCGATCTGGAGACCAAGCCCTCCCGCCGCAACGAATGGCTGGAGGAGCTGCTCCGCCTCTCCGAGGGCGAGACGGCGCGGGCGCACGCCCGGACGCATCTGGAGCGCCTCGTCGCCACGCCGGATCTGACGGCGGCGGACGCCCTCTCCCTCGCCCGGCTCGCCCAGCGCCACCGCTTCTGGGACCTCAGCGTGAAGGCGCTGGAGAAGGCCAAGGCGTCGTCGCCGGACCCGGAGGCCGCCGTCGAGATCGACTGCCTGCTCGCTTCCGCGCTGGAGCAGCTCGGCCGGCGCACCGAGGCCGCCGCCTTGCTCGACAAGCTGCTGCGTCGGCTCGGACCGGACCACTGGCGCCGCCGCGAAATCCTCGGCCTGCGCTTCAGCGTGCTCGCGACGGAGGAGGAGCGGGCCGCCTTGCTCGGAAACTTGGAGGCCGCCTGGAAGGCGCAGGAACAGAGCGAGAGCGCGGCGCTCGACTACGCCGAGGCCCTCGTCGCCTCGGAGCGCCCCGGCGAGGCGGTCGCGGTGCTCGTCGAGACCTCGGCCAGGCTGCCGAAATCCGCCCTCGTCGAGAGCCGGACCCTGGAGCTGCTCGAATCCTCGGCCGACCGCGAGATCTACGTCCGCTATCTCCTCTCCCGACTCGAAGGCGCTCCGGAGCGCTCCGACCTGCGCTTCCGCCTCGTGAAAGTCCAATACGCCCTCGGCCGCGACGCCGAGGCGGAGCAGGACTTCCTGGCGGTGGTCGCGGGCCTGCCGCCGGAGGAGGTTTCGGCCCGCCTCCTGGAGCTGCAACGCTACCTTCGCGGCATCGATCGGCTCGACGCGGCGGCGGGTTACCTGGAGCGCTACGTGCGGGACCATCCCGCCCGGCTCGACGTGGCCCGGGAACTCGCCGAGGTCCGGATCGAGAGCGGGGCGGGGGACTCGGTCGGCGAGCTGGTCGGCTGGCTCCAGCCCGGCGAGGCGGAGGTGGAGAACGTGCGCGACTTCTGCGACTTCCTCCTTTCCGAAGGCTTCGTCCATGCCGCCCGCGGCGTGGTCGAGGCGAAGCTG
>CAYMMC010000640.1:0-2235 GCA_964391125.1 uncultured Akkermansia sp. | reverse complement strand
AGGGCCTCCGCTACGCCTGCCTCCGCTATTTCAACGCCGCCGGCTGCACCGCCACGAGGGGCGAGGACCACGATCCCGAAACCCACCTCATCCCTCTCGTCATCCAGGTCGCCCTCGGCCAGCGGCCCTCCATCCGGATCTTCGGCGACGACTACCCCACGCCCGACGGCACCTGCGTGCGCGACTACATCCATGTCGAGGACCTCGCCTCGGCCCACCTCCTCGCCCTGGAGGCCCTGCGCGGGCACGAGACGCTGCGCTACAACCTCGGCAACGGGAACGGCTTCAGCGTGAAGGAGGTCGTCGACGCCGTCCGCGAGGTGAGCGGGCGCGAGATCCGGGCCGAAGTCGCCCCGCGCCGCGCCGGAGATCCCGCCATCCTCATCGCCGACAGCAGCCGCATCCGCGAGGACCTGGGCTGGCAGCCGAAATACGCCGACTTGCGCTCCATCGTCCAGAGCGCCTGGGACTGGCACCTCGCCCATCCGCGAGGATACGAGGACTGAGGGCGGACTTGCGGGTTTGCCCTTTGCGTCGCGCCGTGGGAGGATAGCCACGCCCATGCCAGCCCCCGCCCTTCCCGCTCCCGCCTCCCGCCGCCGCTTCCTGAAGCGTTCCGGACTCGCCCTCGGCACCGCAGCGTTTCCCTGGGTCTCGCGCGCCGCCAAGGCCCGCAAGACCGTGCTGCTCCACTCCGCCTGGGCGGTCAAGAACATCGGCGACATCGGCCACACCCCAGGAACGCTCCGCGTGCTGGAGGAGCACCTCCCCGACGTCCACGTCATTCTCTGGGCCTCCAATGTCAACGAGCCCGTCGAGGCCATGCTCCGGACGCGCTTCCCCAAGCTCGAAATCGTCAAGGGCAAGCTCGAAGACGAGGGCGGCGCCGTCCAGCAGGCCATCGCCCGCTCCGACTTCTTCCTGCGCAACTCCGGCATGGGCCAGGACACCCGCTACATGGCCTACTGCCGCAAGGTCGGCAAGCCCTACGGCCTCTACGGGCAGTCCTACTTTCCCGACATGGTGAACGGACCCGGAGCCGAGGAGCGCATCGACCACCTCAACCACGCCTCCTTCATCTTCACCCGAGAGACCAGGACCCTGGACACCCTCCGGTCCGCCGGCGTCGCCCCCCCGGTGCTCGAGTTCGGCCCCGACGGCTGCTTCGGCATCGACGTGCGCGACGAGGAGCGCGCCCTCGCCCGGATGGAGAAGCACGGCCTGAAGGAGCGGCAGTTCATCACCCTCCAGCTCCGCACCCACACGCCGACCTCGCCCGGCCGGGACGACCCCCGCCCGCAGAAGCTCAATCCGCTGCATCCGACGCCGCAGATGATCGCCGACGACACCCGGCGCGCCAAAGTCTACCAGGACCTCATCGCCCTCTGGGTGAAGGAGACCGGCCACAAGGTGCTCATCTCCCCCGAGGTCTACAAGGAAATGGAGCACAACAAGCGCTTCATCCACGACCCGCTGCCGCCGGAGCTCCAGAAGCACGTCGTCAACCTCGACGAGTTCTGGAACGCCGACGAGGCCGCCTCCGTCTTCGCCCGCGCCCACACCGTCGTCTGCCACGAGCCGCATTCGCCCATCATCGCCCTCGCCAACGGCACGCCCATCGTCCACACCTTCTCCGAGTTCCACTCCCCGAAATGCTGGATGTTCGAGGACATCGGCCTGCCCGAATGGCTGCCGGAGTTCGACAGCACCTCCGCCGAGGAGATGTTCCGCATCCTCATGGACATCCACCGGGACTACGACGGCGCCCGCGCCAAGGTCGAAAAGGCCATGGCCTTCGTCCGCCAAAGGCAGGCCGAGGGAATGCAAGTCCTTGCCAAGGCCCTCGGCGTGTGAGAGCCGTAGACCCGTCCCATCCCCTTTCCCATGAGCGACGACGCCCCGACTCCCCCGATCGACGAGGCCCCCTTCCCCGACGCGGCGCCGCCGACGGAGAGCGAACCGGATCTGGAGGAGGAGATCGCCGGCAAGCTCGCCGACGCCCGCGAGACCATCGGCCGCGAGCTGCGCAAGGTCATCGTCGGCCAGGACGAGGTCGTCGAGCAGATGCTGATCGCCCTGCTCTCGGGCGGACACTGCCTCGTCACCGGCGCGCCCGGCCTCGCCAAGACCCTGCTCGTCAGCACCATGGCGAAGGTCTTCGACCTCTCCTTCAGCCGCATCCAGTTCACTCCCGACCTGATGCCCTCGGACATCACCGGCACCGAGATCCTCGAG
>CAYMMC010000639.1:0-2236 GCA_964391125.1 uncultured Akkermansia sp. | reverse complement strand
AGGTCGCCGCTCTCGAAACAGGCGTAGACGGCCCACTCGTCGAGGCAGGGGGAGGGGGCGGCGTTGGAGCGGTATTGGTTGCTGGGCTCGGGATCGGAGGAGGGCAGCGCTGCGGTCCAGGCGATCTCGCCGGTCTTCGGGTCGATGCGGGTCACCGCGATCTCGGTCTTGATGGGGCCGTTGGCCTCCTTGATGAGGTCCTCCATGGAGCCGCCCTTCCCCTTGCCGTCCCGGCGGCGGCGCCTGCGGTCGGATTCGCCCTCGCCCCCCCTTTCGGCCCCGGACTCGCTTGTCGGACGCTCGGCGGTCGCCGCCGCCGGCTTGGCCGGGGCCGGGGTTTCGGCCTTCCCGCCGCCTTGCCCGGATTTGGCTTCGGGGGCCTCCGCCAGGATGGAGGAGGTGACGTAGATCCCGCCCTGGCCGAAGACGGGGGTGGACTGGCCGTAGCCGGGCAGGGCGACTCTCCAGGCGACGCCCGAGTCGTCGCTCCAGCTCCGGGCCATCTCGCGGTCGGCGAGCTGGTTGTTCGATCCGCCCCGGAAGGACTGCCAGGCGGTGGCGTTGGCGACGAGGGGCGCCTGCGCGGGGATGGGCAGCACCTCGATGTCGCTGCGGTGCCCGCCCTCGGACGCGCCGGCGATGGTCCAGAAGACGCCGTCGCCCACGGGAAGGGAGCGGTGGAAGATGCGGCCGTGGCGATGGCCGACCGCCGTCGCGGCCCATTCGCTGCCGGCGGGATCGAGGGAGTGGATCACCCCGTCCATGCCCGAGTTGAAGAGCTTGCCGCCGGAGGAGAAGGTGGAGCTGCCGAAGGCGTTGACCCAGGTGTTTCCGGGCAGTTCGGGGCCCTCCCGCCAGACGCCGGCCTTCGGATCGTAGACGAAGGCGGAGTTGGTGGTGCCGCCGACGTCGGCCATGCCGCCGACCCACCAGATCCCGCCGCCGGCCGCGGCCATGGAGCCGCCGCGGCGGACGGCAGGCATGGGCGGCAGGTCCTTCCAACCTTCGTCGCGCCGGTTCAGGTCGAGGCTCCAGCCATGCGGATGCCAGGTGCCCTTGTCCCCGGCCGCGCTGTCGAGCCGCCACCCGCCGGCGACGTAGAGGACGTCGTCCATCACCACGGCGTCGTGGGAGGAGACTTTGTCGGGCAGGGAGGGCCAGTCGCTCCAGGCCCTGGCCTCGGGATCGTAGCAGCGCACCGCGTCGGTCGAGAACAGCATGGCCTGCTCTCCCCGGGCGTTGGTGGCGCGCATGCCGCCGATGCGGACGACCAAGCCCTTCCAAGCGACCAGAGCGGTGCCTTGGACCGCCTCGTCCTGCGGCAGCGCCTCCCAGACGGCGCCGGCCTGGCCCAGCGGGATGCGGACGAAGTCGGCGGTGAGGTTGTCCCGGCTGTGGACGTGGGCGACGCCGGTGTGGCCGCCGTAGACGTAGACATGGCCCTCCGAGACGCAGGCGCCGAAGCTGGAGATCTCCTGGCCGAGCGGAGGTGGCGTCGCCGCCACGTCGGCCTGGGCGGCGACGGCGGCCAGCCCCAGCAGAGAGGAAACCAGAAATCGCTTCATGATGGCTTGGTGGATGGATGTTCCCGGGGAGGGCCTCAGGACCGGAGGTGCGCCCCGGCCCTAGCGGCGGCTGGCCGCCGTGCGTCCGGATCGGTCACAGTTTCTTCGCGTCGGCGGACTGCCCCGGAATCGAGAGCACCTCGATGTCGCTGCGGTGGCCGCCTTCGGCGGCGCCGGCGATGGTCCAGAAGACGCCGCCGCCGACCGGAAGGGAGCGGTGGAAGATGCGGCCGTGCTGGTGCTTCACCGCGGTCTCCTGCCATTCGCCGCTCGCGGGATCGAGGGAGTAGAGGACGCCGTCCCTGCCCGAGTTGAAGAGTTTGCCGTCGGCGGCGAAGGTGGAGCTGCCGAAGGCCTTGACCCTGGAGCCGCCGCCGGGCACGCCCGGACCTTCCCGCCAGGCGCCTTTCTTCGGATCGTAGGCGTAGGCGGCGTTGGAGGCGCCGTCCTCGTTGAGTCCGCCGATCCACCAGATCTCGCCGCCGGCGGAGGCCATGGAGCCGCCGCGGAGGATCCCGGGCATGGAAGGCAGAGCCTTCCAGCCCTGGTCGCGCCGGTTGAGGTCGAGGCTCCAGCCGTGCTCGTGCCAGGTGCCGGCGTCCGCGCCCTTGCCGTTCAGTCGCCAGCCGCCGACCACGTAGAGCACGTCGTCCACCACGATGGCGCCGTGG
>CAYMMC010000638.1:0-2236 GCA_964391125.1 uncultured Akkermansia sp. | reverse complement strand
GTCGACATCGCCGAAACCATCGCGAAGCACCGGGCGGCGGGCCGGAACGTCTTCGTCGACTTCACCGCCGAATGGTGCATCACCTGCAAGGTCAACAAGCGGGTCGCCATCAACACGGCCGAGGTGCAGGACGCCTTCGTGGCGAACAACGTGGAGTTCGTCACGGCGGACTGGACCAACGAGGACCCCGGCATCACGAGGCTGCTCGCCGAGCACGGGCGCGCCGGCGTCCCCTTCTACCTGCTCTATCCCGCCGATCCCTCGAAGCCTCCGATCCGCTTCGGCGACGGCCTGCTCACCCCCGGCGCCATCCTCGAGGCGCTCGGGAAGCTGTGATGGGAAGGAGGGGCGCCGGAGCGGCGCCCGTCCCGGTCAGAAAACTTCCAGCACGACCAGTTCGGGGTCGTGGAGGAACGCGCCCGCAGTCTGCCCGATCAGCCTTTGCGCAAGGGGCGAGGCCGGGCCCAGCACCGTCACCGCCGCGCCCTCCGCTTCGAGCACGACGCCGCCGCCGCCGGGGGCGAGCAGATAGTGCCGGATCTCCCCGTCCTGCTCGACCTCGACGAGCGCTCCGACCTCCACGGGATCGTCGAGATCGAAGTCGGCAAAGTCGAAGCTGTCGACCGCGTGGAGGGCGCGGAGCAGCTCGTCGGCCTGCTCCGCCTGGCCGGCGGCGAGGTAGGAGGCCTCCAGGCCGCGGGTGTCGTATTTGTTCTCCGCCTTGGTGTCGGCGCCGGTGGCGGCTTCGCGGGCGCCGGAGAGAGCGCCGACGGCGCGGTCGTAGCGGAGGCGGAGTTCCGCGACGAGCGCGGCGACGAGGGAGGCTTTGTCCATGGGGGCGGAGTCGCCCGGAAGCTGCGGCCCTCGCGCCAATCCGTCAACACCTCGCGATCCCGTCCTCAGAATCCAGGCGACAGCGTCGGCTTCGCGCACGAGGTTCCGGGAGACCCGATGCACCCGATCCGCTCCATTGTCATGCTCTTGGGACTGGCCACGGCGCTGGCGGCGGCGGACTCGCCTCCGGTCCTCGACGAAGCCCGGGGGAAGCGCCTCGCCGCAGGCGAATGCGTCGTCCTCGACTGCCGTCCCGACGAGACCGCTTCCGGCAGGGACGCCCGCTTCGTGACGGTGGCCCGCCTCGTCGAAGGCAGCCGCCAGACGGTCTGGGAGACCATCCACGACAAGGAGAACGCCGCCAGCTTCCTCGACGGCGTCCTCGAATCGAAGGTTCTGGAGCGCCAGGGCAACGAAATCCTCGTCGAGCAGCGCACCCGCGTGGGCGGGCCGAAGGGCGCCTACCGCTACCGCCTCCGCCACGTCCTCCGGCCGATGGCGCGGGCCGACTTCAGCTACGCGGGCGGGGAGCTGGAGAACGTGGAGGGCGCCTGGTGGATCTTCGACGGCCCTTCGCCGGACGCCTGCCTCGTCGTCTATTCGCTGCACATCGACGCAGGCTTCTTCGCCCCGCAGGCGATCGTGAAGGCGGGCATGCGCAAGTCGATGCCCCGGGCGGTGGAGGGCATCGCGCGGGAGGTGGCCCGGAGGGAGGGCCGCTGAGGGTGCGCGGCGGTCGAGGCCCCCCGACCGCCACCGAAATGACGAGTTGACGGCGGTTGACGGAGCCGCCGGCCTCGTGGAAGCTCCCGGCCCGCCCCTCTCCGGATGGGCGGGGCCAGCCACGGCCAAGACGGTCCGCCAACCGCCGGCTCTCCCGAGGAGCGCCGACGCAGCCGCCCCATCCCTCATGCCCAACGCAGCACACGACCCATCCCTCCAGGACCTCGACTCCTTCCTGGCCTACATCCGGGACCGGGACCCCCTCCAACCGGAATTCCACCAGGCGGTGGAGGAGGTCATGCGCAGTCTGTGGACCTTCGTCCAGCGGAATCCGCGCTACCTGAAGCACGGTCTGCTGAAGCGCATCGTCGAACCCGAGCGGGTCATCATGTTCCGCGTGCCCTGGGTGGACGACGCGGGCGAGACCCACGTCAATCGCGGATGCCGCATCCAGATGAACAGCGCCATCGGCCCCTACAAGGGGGGGCTGCGCTTCCACCCCACCGTCAACCTCGGCATCCTGAAGTTCCTCGCCTTCGAGCAGGTCTTCAAGAACTCCCTCACCACCCTGCCGATCGGAGGCGGAAAGGGCGGGGCCGACCTCGACCCCAAGGGCCGCAGCGACGCGGAGGTCATGCGCTTCTGCCAGTCCTTCATGACCGAGCTCTACCGCCATCTG
>CAYMMC010000637.1:0-2242 GCA_964391125.1 uncultured Akkermansia sp. | reverse complement strand
TCCCCGGTGGAGCGGGTGTCCCCGAGGGCGTCGACGCCGATGTCCCCGAAATGGTCGCCGGTGGCCGCAGACCCTCCCATCCCCAGTTGCGCGTAGGCGTCCGTGCTCATTCCCGCGTGGAAGACGAGGTCGCCCTCGACCCCGCCGAGACCGGCCATCACGCTGATGTCGCCGCCGTGGCCCTGGTTGGCCGAAGCCGAGGAGCCTCCGTGGCCGAGCTGGACGTAGCCGCGCGAGAAGTTGAAGTGCTCGTAGTCGGCCGTGACCGTCCCGCCCGCTTGGGACACCGGCACGTCGAAGGTCACGGTGGCGGTGAAGTAGCTGATGCCGCCCACCACCGCACCGTCGCCGTCGAGGAGACGCCCCTCGCCGTCATCGGTGAGAGTGGCGTAGGCGGGGGCCACGGGATCGGCCACGTGGATCACGAGATGCCCCGGACGAATGTTCGCCGTGGTCACAAGCTGCCCGCTTCCTCCGGCTCCCGCCGCCGAGGTCAGGCCCGCCGAAACCGTGCCGACGAGCGGGGTGTAGCCGTTCCCTTGGAACAGGATCGATCCCCAGGCCGCCACGTCGATGTCGCCCCGGTGGTTGCCCGTGGCGGAACGCCCGCCATGTCCGAGCTGGGCGTAGTTGTCCCCCGTCGCGTTGGCCGATCCGGCCTGGAACCCGATCCCGCCCGACACGCCGCCGAGACCGGCCGCCACGGCGATGTCGCCGCGGTGGCCGATGGTGATCGCGGCCCCCCCCGGAGCAAGGGCCAGACCGGACGAGGCCACCCCGAGTCCACCGTGGCCGAGCTGGGCGTAGGCCTCCGGCTGCAAGTTGCCCGCCTCGAAACGGATCTCCGAAGTCGCTCGCACCTCGATGTCGCCCTGGTGGCTCCCGTTGTTCGCCCGCCCCCCGTTGCCGAGCTGGGCGTAGGCGTCGTCCTCGCCTCCGGCGACGAACACGATGGAGGCGTTCGGATTCAGAACCGCTCCCGTCGCGTCCACCCCGGCGAGCACCGCGATGTTCCCGCTGGTGCCTCGGGGCGTCCCGATGGGCGTGTTGAGGTGATGGCGCGTGCCCGAGATACCCAGCCCTTCGGCTTGGATGGCCCGTGCCGCGAAATCCGCGTCGTAGCCGCCGTGCCCGATCTGCACGTAGGCCTGGTCCGCGCTGGAGGCCACCGTCGCGTCGCTGACGAAGGCCACCCCGTCGCGGGCCTGCACGAAGATGTCGCTTCGACCGTGCTGGTAGAAGGCCTCCGCCGGATCGGCACCGGAATTGACGCCGGCGTCGAAGGCGATCTCGCCTGTGCCGTAGTCCACCGAGGCGACCACCGCCCCGGTCGCGTCGCGCAAGCCGCCGAGACCGTCGTCGTGATATTCCTGGCCGCCGATCGTCACCCGCACCGAACCCGCCGCGACTCCCGAATTCGCCAAGGTCACGCTGTCGCCCGCGCCCAAGGCCTCGGCATGCGCCGTGAGCCGCCCGTGATCCCCGAAGGCCTCGAAGCCCCCGTGCCCGATCTGGGCATAGGCCTGGGAGCGCGGACCGGCGCGAAAGCGCAGCATTCCCCCGCTGAGGACGTCGATATCCCCGCTGTGTCCCTCGCCGTAGACCGCCGCGTTGCGGAAGCCGCCGTGGCCGATCTGGGCGTAGCCGCCGGAGCCGGTCCCGCCCCCCACGCTGGCGGAGTATTGGTAGCCGTCGAAAAGGACGTCGCCCGCCGCGTTCACCGAAATGTCCCCGCGGTGGGTGCCGGGATAGTAGCGGTCGTTGTTGTTGTTGTAGGGCGACGTGGTGGAAAGGCGGTGGTCGTTGCGTCCTCCGTGGCCGATCTGGACCCAGCTGGTCGGCCCGCCGGTGAAGACGACGGCGCCGCCGGCCTCCACCGTGACATCTCCGACATGCCCCCCCGAAGCGGCGTAGCCTCCGTGGCCGAGCTGGGCGTAGTGATAGGTTCCCGCCGGAGGGGCGCCGCCCACGCTGCCGGTGGCGTCGAAACGGATGTCCCCCGCCGCCTGGACGATGACGTCCCCGACGTGGTCGCCGTCGGTGACGCTGCCGCCGTGGCCGATCTGGGTGTAGGTGTGGTTGGCGCTGCCCGAGGTGAAGAGCAGGCTGCCGGCGGTCGACTCGACGGTGATGTCGCCCCAGTTGCCGACGCGCTGTTCCGCCGTGGGACCGCGGTCCGGGTTGCCGGGATCGTTGTCGGGGTAGTGGCCCGGATTCGGGTTGTCCGAGTCGTAGCCGCCGT
>CAYMMC010000636.1:0-2246 GCA_964391125.1 uncultured Akkermansia sp. | reverse complement strand
CTCCCTGCCCAGCACGGAATTGAGCGGCCCGCACATCCCCGCGTCGCAGAGGAAGGCGGTGCCGCCGGGGAGGACGCGCTCGTCCGCCGTCTGAACGTGGGTGTGCGTGCCGACCACCGCCGAGACGAGCCCGTCCAACGACCAGCCCAGGGCGATCTTCTCGCTCGTCGCCTCCGCATGGAAGTCGACGAAGACGATCTTCGCGCCCTCCTCCTCGCGAAGCCGGACGGCCTCGTCCCGCACCGCGAGGAAGGGGTTCTCCAGCGGTGGCTGCATGAAGCTGCGCCCCTGCGCGTTGATCACCCCGACCATCCCCTTGGAGGTCTCCAGCACGATGGATCCCGCCCCCGGGGTCCCCGCCGGGTAGTTGATGGGACGCAGCACCCTCGGCTCCATCTCCATGAACCCGACGATCTCGAACTGGTCCCAGACGTGGTCGCCCGTCGTGATCACCGCGATTCCGACCCGCAGCAGGTCGATCGCGATCTTCGGCGTGATCCCCCGGCCCGCCGCCGCGTTCTCCCCGTTGGCGACGATGAAGTCCACCCCCTGCTCCTCGCGGATCGCCCCGAGACGCGAAATCACCGCCTTCCGGCCCGGCTCCCCGACAATATCCCCTAGAAATAGAATCCTCAGCATGCTCCTGTTTCTTCGCCCTCTTTCCCGGCACATGAAACCGAAAACTTTCCACAGGTCGCGCCGGCGGCCACCCCGCCGACGGGCCCGGCTCCTCGCGGCGGCGCTCCTCCTCGCCGCCGGACAGGCCTCCGCGAGCCCCTCGCCCGTGCCGCCGCATCTGGCGCGGCTCGGCTCGCCTCCCGACTGGTCGAGGCTCGATCCCTACCAGGGCACCATGACCCGGGAGGAGTTCGTCCACCTCCTCCACCATTGCTACGCCCGCAGCCCCGAGGAGGCCGAGGGCTTCATCCGCATCGAGACCGACCGCGCCCTCATCCTGAGGCAGTCGAACGCGCCCGAGCTCGGCTGGTACGACCTGCGCTTCCGCGGAGGGACGCCCCTCCCCAAGGACGCCCCGCGCTACTGGCGGAGGCCCCTCGACCTCCCCGACCTGCCGGAGAACTCCTCCAAGCCGCTCGCCGGGTTGCGCGTCGCCATCGACCCCGGCCACATCGGCGGGGACTGGGTCGTCTGGGACGACCGCCACTTCAAGCTGGGCGGGCCCGACACCCTCGAAGTGAGGGAGGGGGAAATGACCCTCATCGTCGCGAAGATCCTGCGGCGCGACCTCTCCCTGCTCGGGGCGGAGGTTTTCCTCACCCGCGAATCGAACCACCCCGTCACCCGCGACCGCCCCGAAACCCTGCGGGAGGCGGCCAAGGCCCATCTCGCCCGGCGCGGGCAGATCCCCTCCCCCGGCCTCGTCGCCAGCACCGCGAAGGCCATGTTCGCCATCTCCAGCGAGATCCGCGCCCGCGGCGAGCTCATCAACGGCTCGATCCAGCCCGACGTCGCCCTCTGCCTCCACTTCGACGCCTCCCCCTGGCCCGGCGGCAGGCCCGCCTTCCGCTCGCCCAACCACCTCCACCTCCTCGTCAACGGCTGCTACTCCAAGAGCGAGATGGCGGAGGACGACACCCGCTTCGAGATGGTCCTCCGCATCCTCCAGCGCCTCTACCATGAGGAGCTGCGGCTCGCCGACGTCGTCTCGCGCACCATGCAGCGGGAGACCCGGCTGCCCCCCGCCTCCTACGACGGCAGCAACGGCATGTCGGTCAACGACAACGAATACGTCTGGGCGCGGAACCTCCTCGCCAACCGCGCCTTCCTCTGCCCCGTGCTCTTCTTCGAGCCCTTCTGCATGAACCACCGCGAGACCCACGCCCGCGTCCAGGAGGGGCTCTACGAAGGCCTTCGCGAAATCAACGGCGTCTACCGCAAGAACCTCTACCAGGAATACGCCGACGGCGTCACCGCCGGGCTCGTCCGCCACTACCGGAAACAGCGTCAACGCGCCGCGCCGGGGAACCGCTGAGGCGGCGGCCCTCCCCGCCGCGCTTCGGGCTCCTCCGGCGTGTCGCCGAGGACGATGTCCCAAGTGCCGACCAATTCCGTGCCGCCCAGGGCCGCGGGCTTGAACTCGCGGATCACCGAGAGCTGCTGCTCGGGCGTCCCCATGCGCCGCAGGACGCCGTCCCCGTCGTTCTGGGCGATCCCGGCGATGAAGAGCTGGGTGGTCAGAAGCCGTGCGCCGCCCTCGTTCACCGCGATGTGCCAGTGGATCGTCC
>CAYMMC010000635.1:0-2255 GCA_964391125.1 uncultured Akkermansia sp. | reverse complement strand
CCGCCGGTTTGCCATCCCCCCGCGCACCGTTGCGGCATTCAAGGGTAGCCCCGAGCGGCCCGCTCGGGGAACGAAGGTCGTGGGGAAGTCCGATCTGCCGCGAGGGCCGCGCGGACCTACCCACCTCGCGGCAGCAGCGTTCCTTCGGTCTCCGACAAGCCTCACGCTCCGCCCTCGACTTGCCCCAACTCGGCGCAGAACGTCGCGAGCGCGGTTTCGCTGTCGAGCTTCGAGGAATCGGCGTCCGCCGCACTCTTGCTCCACAGGCGCACTCCGCAGAACTCCCGCCTTGATTTCCGACGAGCCCCCTTTACACTCGCCTTCTCCCCGACCGGCGCCGGTGTGGCGGAATGGTAGACGCGCGCGATTCAAAATCGCGTTTCTTCGGAAGTGCGGGTTCGAGTCCCGCCGCCGGTACCGGGGAGAGGTCCGGCGGACGGCGGATGCCCTTCCCTCTTCCTCGCGTTCCGGGGCTTGCCCCCGCCTTGCGACGGAAGGGCGGCCCGGTCTCAGCGGTCGAACTGGGCGTCGAAGACGATGTTCGACGGGGGGAAGTCCAGCTTCTTGACGAAGGCGGCGGATTCCGTCGCGCCGGCCTCGCGGTCCATGCCCCCGTCCTCCCACTCCACCGAGAGGGGCCCGGCGTAGCCGATGTCGTTGAGCGCCCGGATGATGCGCTCGAAATCGATCCGTCCCCGGCCCACCGATCTGAAGTCCCAGTAGCGCTTCCGGTCGTGGAAGTCGACGTGCCCGCCGAAGACGCCCGCATCCGTCGGAAACTCGGACCAGCCGACGTCCTTCATGTGGACGTGGTGGATGCGGTCGGCGAAACGGTAGATGAAATCGACGTAGTCGACGCCTTGGTAGCCGAAATGGCTCGGATCGTAGTTGAATCCGAAGGCCGGATGGTGCTCGATGGCTTCCAGGGCGCGTTCGGCGGAGGCGATGTCGAAGGCGATCTCGGTCGGATGGACCTCGAGGGCGAATTGGATCCCGTTCTCCTGGAAAACGTCCATGATCGGGCCGAAGCGGTCCGCGAAGTCGCGGAAGCCGGCGTCGATCTGGCCCGGCAGCACCGGGGGGAAGGAGTAGACCAGATGCCAGATCGAGGATCCGGTGAAGCCGTTGACGACGCCCACCCCGAACTCCTTCGCGGCAACGGCGGTGCGCTTCATCTCCTCGGCGGCCCGCTGGCGGACGCCCTCGGGATCCCCGTCGCCCCAGACCTGCTCGGGGAGGATCTGCCGGTGGCGAGCGTCGATGTTGTCGCAGACGCCTTGCCCGACCAGATGGTTGGAGATCGCGAAGCACTTCATCCCGTGCTTCTCGAGGAGGGCGCGCTTCGACGCGCAATAGGCGGCGTCGGCCTTGGCGACCTCGAAATGGTCGCCCCAGCATCCCAGCTCGACCCCGTCGTAGCCCATCGCCTTGGCTTTCGCGACGATCGTTTCGCAATCGAGATCGGCCCATTGGCCGGTGAACAAGGTGACGGGTCTGCCCATGATGGTGAGAGGGAAAAGGGATTCGGGATGAAGGATGCCTGCACGAGGCGGACGCAAGGGGTATAGCGTTTCCCGCCGGATCGTTCAAGCCGGAAAGACCGCCTTGGCGCGACCCCGTCATCCCCCGCCGGGGCCAGACGAAACAGGCTCCGTTCCGAAGAAGGGAGCCTGCTCGAAAGAAGGGAGCGCCTTGGCGTCCGCCTTGCTCAGAAGGTCGCCGTCGCGCCGATGTGGAAGCGGCCGGATTCGTCGGCGATCACGTTCTCGGTGATGACGGGGTAGCCGTAGTCGACGCGAAGCTTGAACCAGTCGCTGTAGTTCCAGCGCAGACCGACGCCGACCGATCCGACCTGCATGTGGCCTGGCTCGCCGGGCAGGAGGTCTTCGTTTCCGAGGTTGGCGGCGTCGAAGAAGCCCAGGAAGCGGAGGCTGTCGGTCTCGTTTTCCCAGTCCCAGATCCGGCCGAGGGAAATCTCGGGGGTGTAGAGCTCGAAGGTGCCCCAGACGCCGTGGTCGCCCCGGGCGATGCGCTGGTCGAAGCCGCGGACGGTGTCGTAGCCGCCGGCCCCGAGCTGTTCGGAGGCCTGGAGGTTGCGGTTGGAGTCCTGGCCCTGGACCTTGAAGCGCATCGACCAGTCCTCGTGCAGGCGGCGCTGATGCTCGAAGCTCGCGATCGCGTAGAAGTAGTCCGCCGTGGAGCCCAGTCGGGAGGACTGGAAGGCGAAGTCGGAGTTGTGGTTGTTGAACCCTCCG
>CAYMMC010000634.1:0-2264 GCA_964391125.1 uncultured Akkermansia sp. | reverse complement strand
AGTGCTCATTGAGGGGTCGCCCCATGGAAGACGTGCTTGGGAGCCTTTGCAAGCCTCATTCGCCCTGTTCGCATACGCTTCCGCGCATCTGCGGTATGACGAACCTCGCCTTTGACGTCGGGGGCGGAATAGCGCTTAAATCGGGGGATGCACGCGCCCTTCCAAGCCCACCTCGCCGCCCAGCTCGAGGCGATGAAGTCCTCCGGTCTCTACAAGGCCGAGCGCATCCTCGAGACTCCGCAATCCGCCCGCGTCGCCACGGAGGGCGGCCGGGAGGTGCTCAACCTCTGCGCCAACAACTACCTCGGTCTCGCCGACCATCCCGAAGTCGTGGCGGCGGCGCACGAGGCGCTGGAACGTTGGGGCTACGGCCTCTCCTCGGTGCGCTTCATCTGCGGCACCCAGACGATCCACAAGGATCTGGAGGCCCGATTGAGCGACTTCCTCGGCACGGAGGAGACGATCCTCTATTCCTCCTGCTACGATGCGAACGGCGGTCTCTTCGAGACCATTCTCGGCCCGGAGGACGCGGTGATCTCGGATTCGCTCAACCACGCCTCCATCATCGACGGCATCCGGCTCTGCAAGGCGCGGCGCTATCGCTATGCGAACGGGGACCTCGACGAGCTGGAGTCGCGGTTGCGGGAGGCGCAGTCGGCCCGCTTCCGCCTCGTCGCCACGGACGGGGTGTTCTCCATGGACGGCAGCATCGCCGATCTAGGGGCCATCTGCGACCTCGCCGACCGCTACGGCGCGATGGTGATGGTCGACGATTCGCACGCCGTCGGCGTGATCGGGGAGAAGGGGAGGGGGACTCACGAGCATTGCGGAGCGATGGGGCGGGTGGATCTCGTCACCGGCACGCTGGGGAAGGCCCTCGGCGGAGCGAGCGGGGGCTACGTCAGCGGGCGGCGCGAGGTCGTCGAGCTGCTGAGGCAGCGTTCGCGGCCCTATCTCTTCTCCAACACGCTCGCCCCGCCCATCGTCGCCGGGTCGATCAAGGCCCTCGACCTCCTGACCCGGTCGGGCGATCTGCTCGACCGTCTCCGCTCGAACACCGCCTTCTTCCGCTCCGAGATGGAGAGGACGGGATTGACCCTGCTGCCCGGCGAGCATCCCATCGTGCCGGTGATGCTGGGCGAGGCGGGTCTCGCGGCGGAGATGGCTTCGCGCCTGCTGGAAAAAGGGGTCTACGCCATCGGCTTCTTCTTCCCCGTCGTGCCCGAGGGCAAGGCCCGCATCCGCACCCAGGTCTCGGCGGCGCACCGCGAGGAGGATCTCGCGGCGGCGGCGCGGGCCTTCGGCGAGGTCTGGACGGCAGTTCGTCAGTGAAAAGGGAGGGGCGGGAGACTGCTCCCTCGCGTCCGCGCAAAAGATCGTTGTCGGATTATTTCGCTTGGCGCTTCAGCACCGCGAAGACGGGACGGTGGTCCGAGGCCATCGCCTCGGGAATCACCCTGGCCTCCTCGACGACGAAGGGGTCGCCGGTGCGGAAAAGGATGTAGTCGATGCGCGAGGTCGGCCCGTGCGAGGGCACGGTGGGGGCGGCGGGCTCGTCGGTGACGTTGGTCCACTTCGACAGGAGGATCCGCATGGGTTCCGAGTCGGGCTTGGCGTTGATGTCCCCCGCGAGGATGGTCGGCAGGGCGTCGCCCTCGGCGGCGAGCAGCTCGTTCACCGCCTCGGCTTCGGCGACGCGGTCCTCCTCGACGTTGTGCTGGAAATGCGTGCTGACGAACCGGAGCGGCTTGCCTCCCGGTCCTTCGACGGTCACGGCGACGAAGCCGCGGGGGTAGGTGGTGCGTTCGGGCGTCGCCTCGGTGTAGGGCAGGGGATGGATGAGCGTCTCGCGCACGGGGAGCTTGGAGAGCACGGCGTTTCCGAAGAGGCCGCCTTCGTAGTGCTGGGTGGGTCCGTAGTGGACGGAAAGCCCGGTCAGCTCGCCGAGCCGCTGGGCCTGATGCACCTTGCCGGAACGGCGCACGAGGACGTCGACCTCCTGGAGGGCGACGAGGTCGGGATCCGCCGCCTTGATGACCTCGGCGAGGCGCTCGATGTCGTAGGCGCCGTCGTTGCCCTGGCCGTAGTGGATGTTGTAGCAGAGGATGCGGAGGCTGTCCCCGTCGGCGCGGGCGGAGGGGAGGGCGAGCGCGGCGGCGGCGAGGAGAGAGGCGAGAAGGAATTTCATCGCCACATGATTTCCCTTCCGACGGGGAAACGAAAGGCGAAAGACGACGGGGCCGGGGGCGCGATGGCGGAGGGGG